>JAFACP010000274.1 GCA_023425455.1 Pseudomonadota bacterium
GCTATGGTGTTGGGATCCTCGAAGGCGGAGCGCTGCCGGATACCCATCTCGGACGTTTGCTGCAGTTTAAGGCGTGGGGGCTGCCGGTGAGCGATCGTGTTCAGCTTTGCGACTCCCCGCAGGCGGTGCTGGCGTTTTATCATCAGGTGGAAGAAGACCGCCCGACGCTGGGTTTTGATATCGACGGTGTGGTGATTAAGGTTAACTCACTCGCGTTGCAGGAACAGTTAGGCTTTGTCGCCCGCGCGCCGCGCTGGGCGGTGGCTTTTAAATTCCCGGCGCAAGAGCAGATGACGTTTGTTCGCGACGTGGAGTTCCAGGTTGGGCGGACGGGAGCGATCACCCCGGTTGCACGTCTCGAACCGGTGCAGGTTGCGGGCGTGCTGGTGAGTAATGCGACTCTGCACAATGCCGATGAAATTGAACGTCTGGGTCTGCGCATTGGTGACAAAGTGGTCATTCGCCGCGCAGGAGATGTGATCCCGCAGGTGGTGAACGTTGTCGAGTCTGAACGTCCTGACGATACTCGCGCTATTACGTTCCCGAGCCACTGTCCGGTTTGCGGATCGGACGTTGAGCGTGTTGAAGGTGAAGCGGTGGCGCGCTGTACCGGAGGCTTAATCTGCGGCGCGCAGCGTAAAGAATCCCTGAAGCATTTCGTGTCCCGCCGGGCGATGGATGTGGACGGCATGGGCGACAAAATTATCGATCAACTGGTCGAAAAAGAGTATGTCCAAACCCCTGCCGACCTGTTCAAACTGACGGCCGGGAAGCTCACCGGACTCGATCGTATGGGACCGAAGTCGGCGCAGAATGTGGTCAATGCGCTGGAAAAAGCCAAAGAGACGACCTTTGCCCGTTTCCTTTATGCGCTGGGGATCCGCGAAGTGGGAGAAGCAACGGCCGCAGGGCTGGCTGCTTATTTCGGCACCCTGGAGGCACTGGAAAGCGCCAGCATCGATGAACTGCAGAACGTGCCGGATGTTGGCATCGTGGTTGCCACGCACGTCTTTAACTTCTTTGCCGAAGCGAGTAACCGTGAGGTCATCGATAAGCTGCTGGAAGAGGGCATTAAATGGCCTGCGCCGGTGGTGGTGAACGCGGAGGAGATAGACAGCCCGTTCGCCGGTAAAACGGTGGTTCTGACCGGCAGCCTGAGCCAGCTCTCACGTGACGACGCCAAAGCGCGTCTGGTTGCGCTGGGGGCCAAAGTGGCAGGCAGCGTCTCGAAGAAAACCGATCTGGTCATCGCCGGTGAAGCGGCGGGCTCAAAGCTTGCTAAAGCGCAGGAGCTGGGCATTGAGGTTATCGATGAGGCGGAAATGATACGCCTGCTGGGGGAGTAACGTGGAAAAAGAACAGCTCATTGATATCGCTAACACGGAGATGCCGTTTGGTAAGTATAAAGGCCGCAGGCTGATCGATTTACCGGAGGAGTATCTGCTGTGGTTTGCCCGTAAGGATGTGTTTCCCGCCGGGCGTCTGGGTGAGCTGATGGCCATCACGCTACTGATTAAAACCGAGGGGCTGACGCAGCTGGTTCAGCCCCTGAAACGCCCTTAAGCCTTCGCGGCGCGGGTCTCTTCCTGCGCCAGCTTTTCTGTCTGGCGTTTATAACGACGGGCCAGAACAGCGCACACCATCAGCTGGATTTGATGGAAAATCATTAACGGCAGCACCATCATCCCAATCACTGAGGTCGGGAATAAAATATTGGCCATCGGGATCCCGTTTGCGAGGCTCTTTTTCGACCCGCAGAAGACAATGGTGATCTCATCCGCTTTGTTGAATCCGCATTTACGTGCCACCACGACGTTAACGGTGATGACAATCGCCAGCAGGATGAGGCTGACCACAACAATGAACAGCAGAGAGCCTGCGCCGACCTTGTGCCAGATGCCATTTACCACCGCTTCGCTAAAGGCTGAGTACACCACCAGCAGAATGGATGTCTGATCCGTTTTCGAAATCCATTTCTTATGTTTAGCCACAAACGCCCCGGTCCACGGACGAGAGAGGTGCCCCAGCACAAACGGCAGCAGCAGCTGCAGGCAGATTTTGCCGACCTGTTCAAGATTGCCTTCTGCGCCGTGCATGTTCATCAGCAGGCCAACCAGCAGCGGCGAGACAAAAATCCCCAGCAGACTGGACGCCGATGCTGAACAGACCGCCGCCGCGACGTTACCGCCGGCCAGCGAGGTGAATGCAATAGCCGACTGCACCGTCGCAGGCAGAATGCACAGGTAGAGAAAGCCGGTGTAGAGGGCGGGATCAACATTCACCGGTGCCCACCAGGCAAACAGTACCCCCAGAACAGGGAAGAGTATGAAGGTACTGCACATCACCCACAGATGCAGTCGCCAGTGACCACCGCCGGCGATAATGGCCTCGCGGGAGAGTTTTGCGCCGTGCATAAAGAACAGCAGGGCGATGGCCGCCGTGGTGAGTCCTTCAAAGAAAGGGACGAAGCCACCGCGTGCGGGGAAAAAAGAGGCCAGTAAGACGGTGACGACCAGGGTAAGCGTAAAAGGATCAAGAATACGAAAAAGTTTCATAATGACTCCTGAAATCAGATGTCGCTATTGTGCTTTGTTTACTTTGAGAAATAAAATTGATTTATTGCATTCATATATGAATTAAATCGATGAATTATTCACTCCGTCAGTTACGTGTTTTTGTCACCGTTGCTCATGCCCGCAGCTTCAGCCGGGCAGGGGAGATGATTGGTTTAAGCCAGTCGGCGGTAAGCCACAGCGTGAAAGAGCTGGAGATCCAGGTTGGGGTAAAACTGCTCGACAGAACCACGCGCGAAGTGGTGCTAACCGAAGCCGGGCAGCAGCTGGCAATACGGCTGGAGCGTTTACTGGACGAACTGAACAGTACGCTACGTGATGTCGGGCGTCTCGGGCAGCAGCTTTCGGGCACCGTGCGAGTGGCCGCCAGCCAGACGATATCGGCACATCTTATTCCGCAATGTATTGCCGGGAGTAATCGCCTTTATCCGGAGATCGACTTTGTCCTGCACGACCGGCCTCAGCAGTGGGTGCTGGAGAGCATTCGTCAGGGCGATGTGGATTTCGGTATCGTTATCGATCCCGGTCAGGTGAGCGATCTGGAGTGTGAGATCATTCTTTCGGAGCCATTTTTGCTGTTATGTCGCGACGATGATCCGCTGGCGGCACTGCAGGAAGTGCCCTGGCAGGCGCTACAGGGGGCTAATCTGGTTTTGCAGGATTACGCTTCAGGCAGCAGGCCGTTAATTGATACGGCGCTTATTGCGCAAGGCGTGCATGCGACCATCGTGCAGGAAATTGGTCATCCGGCCACCCTGTTTCCGATGGTAGAGGCGGGGATTGGGATCAGTGTTTTACCGGCGCTCGCGCTGCCCCTGCCGCAGGGGAGTCGCTTAACGGTCAGGCGCTTTGCCCCCGCAATTGAACGAAAAGTGATGCTGGCTAAACGTAAAAACCGCTCGCTTTCAGGTGCGGCGCAGGCCATCCGCGAAGTGGTGCGTACACAGGCACAAAAATTGACGCAAGCCCGCATACGCGATCCACTGTTTAATGGAGCCGGTCGTCAGATATAGATATCAATCTGATGCGCGTCAGACGGGTTATTGACCCCTTCGGCTTTGCCCTGCTTTTGCTCCTGTTTCTGCTGAGATTCTTCAGCTTGCTGGCGCTGCAGTTGTGCCAGCTGGGCCTGCAGAAGCTTGATCTGCGCCTGAATGGTCTCCTGCTGCTTTTGTTTTTCTTCAGCGCTGCCGCTACCGTTTGCCACATCTTTCAACTGTTGAGTCAGTTTGGTGATTTGCGTGGTGATCCGGCTGATTTGAGCAGAGAGATCGTTGCTGCCTGAACTTCCGCTTCCACTGCTGCTGGTCTGAATGGAGGGGGTTGATGCCTGAATTGTCGTCATGTTGTTTCCTCTCGCCATAAAACAGAGGTATCGGCCAGAAGGGGAATAGCTTGAGTAAAACTGCTATATCTGGCAGGGAGTTGCATTAAAAATGCGGCAGGTTCGAAACGTTTAAATTGCAGATAGCAAAAAAGCGCCTTTAGGGCGCTTTTTTGCATTGGTGGGTCGTGCAGGATGACGCGGCTTCGCCTTGCCCTGCGGGCCATCGCCGTGAGCGGCTCCGTTGCCTCACGTTGTTAGGCCCGAACCTGCGGCAGGTTCGAATCGTTTAAACCGCAGATAGTAAAAAAGCGCCTTTAGGGCGCTTTTTTACATTGGTGGGTCGTGCAGGATGACGCGGCTTCGCCTTGCCCTGCGGGCCGTCGCCGTGAACGGCTCCGTTGCCTCACGTTGTTCGGCCCGAACCTGCGGCAGGTTCGAATCGTTTAAATTGCAGATAGTAAAAAAGCGCCTTTAGGGCGCTTTTTTACATTGGTGGGTCGTGCAGGATTCGAACCTGCGACCAATTGATTAAAAGTCAACTGCTCTACCAACTGAGCTAACGACCCGAAATGGTGGGCGATGACGGGCTCGAACCGCCGACCCCCTCCGTGTAAAGGAGATGCTCTACCAACTGAGCTAATCACCCCCGCTGTGTGGAGTCGCATTATAGGGAGAGTTGGAAATGAGTCAACGCATTTTCTAAAGTTTTTATTCGTTCGTCGTAAAATTAGGCAAAACGATCGTCAAATGGGCAGTGGTGCATGATTTCTAAACAAAAATAGCAAACAACGCGCCGGGAAAGGGAACAACATTGAGGAATCGCCTCACAGTGATAGAATATTGCCCATTGTGTTTTCCCCGGAATTTGCCGATTAGCGGCATCTCTATAACGTAAGGCCATTTCATGAAAATCAAAACCCGCTTCGCGCCCAGCCCGACAGGCTATCTGCATGTCGGTGGTGCACGTACCGCTCTCTATTCCTGGCTTTTTGCACGCCATAATAATGGCGAGTTTGTGCTGCGTATTGAAGACACCGATCTTGAGCGCTCAACGCCGGAAGCAATCGAAGCCATTATGGATGGTATGAACTGGCTGAATCTGGAATGGGATGAAGGCCCCTATTTCCAGACTAAACGTTTTGACCGCTACAATGCCGTGATTGACGAAATGCTGGTCAACGGTACGGCCTATAAATGCTACTGCTCCAAAGCGCGTCTCGATGCTCTGCGTGAAGAGCAGATGGCAAAGGGTGAAAAACCGCGTTATGACGGTCGCTGCCGCCATGACCACAGCGAGCATGCTGCAGATGAGCCGTGCGTTGTGCGCTTTGCCAACCCGCAGGATGGCTCTGTTATCTTCGACGATCAGATCCGCGGCCCAATCGAGTTCAGCAACCAGGAGCTGGATGACCTGATCATCCGCCGTACCGACGGCTCTCCAACCTATAACTTCTGCGTAGTGGTTGATGACTGGGATATGGAAATCACCCACGTTATTCGTGGTGAAGACCATATCAACAACACCCCGCGTCAGATCAACATCCTGAAAGCGCTGAATGCTCCGGTTCCGGTGTATGCTCACGTTTCGATGATCAACGGTGACGACGGTAAAAAACTCTCCAAACGTCATGGCGCGGTGAGCGTTATGCAGTATCGTGATGATGGCTATCTGCCAGAAGCGCTGCTGAACTATCTGGTGCGTCTCGGCTGGTCCAGCGGCGCCCAGGAGATCTTCAGCCGCGAAGAGATGATCAACCTGTTCTCCCTCGGTGCGGTGAGCAAATCAGCCAGCGCGTTCAATACTGACAAGCTGCTGTGGTTGAACCATCATTACATCAATACCATGCCGCCTGAGTATGTGGCGACATATCTGCAGTGGCACATTGAGCAGGCAAATATTGATACCCGCACCGGCCCTGAGCTGGCGGAGCTGGTGAAGCTGCTTGGCGAGCGCTGCAAAACGCTGAAAGAGATCGCGGAAAGCTGCCGTTATTTCTATGAAGAGTTTGATGAGTTCGATGCCGACGCGGCCAAAAAACACCTGCGTCCGGTCGCGCGTCAGCCGCTGGAAGTGGTGCGTGATAAGCTGTCTGCACTCTCGGAGTGGACGGCAGAAAATGTGCATCACGCAATTCAGGCCACGGCTGATGAACTGGAAGTGGGGATGGGTAAAGTTGGCATGCCGCTGCGCGTAGCCGTGACCGGCGCTGGCCAGTCACCCGCGCTGGATGTGACCGTTCACGCCATCGGTAAAACGCGCAGCGTTGCGCGTATCAACAAGGCTCTGGGCTTTATTGCTGAACGTGAAAGCCAGCAGTAAGGTCTCATTGCACTGAGAAAAAGGCAGGTCATTGACCTGCCTTTTTTATGCCTGAACGCTGTCGGCAATACCGAGACGCTGTAGAAAGCCGCTGATGCCTTCGCGAGCCAGCAGCACCTGGAGCCGTTGCTGTTCGGGCTGGGTCATATTTCCCAGAGCAGTAACGATCTGCGGCAAAAGGCGAGGGGAGTGCGATTCGCCATACAACGACGGTGACTCAGCCAGCTGATAAAGCGCCTGACGTTTTCGAATGGCAGGAATATTGATGATGTGATCGCGCACGCGGGCATCGATATAGATAAGCCTGGCCCTCCCGCCCTTCACGCCATTGAGCCTCTCCGTCTTCCATCCCTGCTTGCGAACCCAGCGATTGACGGTTTGTCTGGCGACGCCAAGAATCTCAGCCAGCTCCTCGGTGGTCATTTTTTTGCGTAATCTTTTCATATCAGTTGTGGTCGCGAATCCCTAAACGTTGCAACAATCCGGTAATCCCTTCCCGCAGGAGCAGAGAGGTCATCTGCTTTTGCTCATCCGGCGTCATCTCATTGGCCAGCGTCAGAAGTAGCGTGTGGAGCGCCCCCTCCTGCCAGACGTTTTCTGATACCGCAGGTGCGTCATTTGCCCGGCGAGCGTTACGAATAAATTCCCGTACCTTTTCATTTACGTGCACCAGACGGGCCTTCCCACCCTGAACGCCTGGCTTTGGCGACGTAATCCACCCCTCTTTACGTACCCATTTATTGATGGTCTGACGGCTGTAGCCAGTGAGCACGGCAAGCTCTTCAGGCGTCATTCGTTCCTTGATCATGCCATTCCCTGAGTTGTTCGTAGGGTTAATTAGTCGTTCATTTTATAGCACCGTTTAACGTGAAAACGTGACAGGCTTAACTCCTGGTCGCGACCATGCTCGCAAAGTGATTTAGTTGCATGATTTTTCAGCGGTTGAAAGTGTAGAGTTGATTTTGCCGTTGACACTCTGCGACGGAATTCATATTATGCCGCCCGTCAACACGACAGCTTTACAATGGGGCTATAGCTCAGCTGGGAGAGCGCTTGCATGGCATGCAAGAGGTCAGCGGTTCGATCCCGCTTAGCTCCACCAAACTCTGAACCCAACAGAGTGAGGTAGGTAAAGTTAACTGTGGGGCTATAGCTCAGCTGGGAGAGCGCTTGCATGGCATGCAAGAGGTCAGCGGTTCGATCCCGCTTAGCTCCACCAAAATTTGAACCCTCGTCGCAAGACGGGGGTTTTTTTATGCCAGTTGTAAAATCCTCCTGCACTTTTTGTTGCTAAAAATACGTTTTTCTATACCTCACCTCAACCCAGGTCAATAAATATGCCGGTTTATTCGCCTGAACTTGATTCGAAAAATTAATATACCTATTATTCTTGCGATAAATAATTGAATGGTAAAATAGATTAACTGACTTAATGAAAAGAAAACTCGACAATAATGTAATGATATTTATAAGCGCCCTGTTTTTATGCCTGCTCGCGATCCCTTTTTCTCGTTATATTTCCCCGCGTGCAGTAGTTGACGGGTATGACGTTTATTTAGCGTGGTTGCCGTTAAGCGTGATGCTGGCCGTAATATTATTATTTGGTCGTCGCGCGATTATTCCCATTTTATTAAGCCTTATTACCACTAATCTGTATTATCTGCCGCTGACCGTCTTTCAGCATGCCGTGCTGTTGCTTTGTCAGACGCTGCCTGTCTTTGTCGCCTGTGCCGTGGTTCGCCTGCTGCTGGGGCGTCGGTGGCGTTACAATGTGCCGAATAAACATATTGCCGTGCGGCTGTTTTGGCTCTGTTTTATCGTCCCCGTTGGCATTAAGTTACTGATGTATCTCGCAGGATACTTTTTCTATTTCCCGGTCGGGATATCCACATTCTTTGGTGACGGAACGGCAATTTATAGCGTAATCGATATTCAAAGCCTGATTGGCGCATCATTGATATTCACAATGATGTTCTATTACCCATTAAGAATGATTATTAATCCACGCTATACCCGGGCATTCTGGAGGCGAAGCGTGAAGCCTTACATTGAAAACAGAAAGTCGCTATTTATACTCATTTGGCTAATACTTTTGTTGTTGATTATTACTCTGCTGTGCGTGCCTTTTGAGTCATCAATTATTGCTGGTTATATTATGCCGGTAATTTTTATCCTCTTTACGCTGGGGATTAGTCGTCTGAGTTACGCGCTTATCTCCCTGCTGTGGTCGGTCTCCGCGCTGCTGTTGCTTACCTACAACGATAACTTTCTCAATGGGGTGGAGACGGGCTACTCCCTTTCGTTTGTCCTGTCGGTGTTGATCTCGTTTGCGATCTGTCTGCTCTACATGTCAAGGATGTATCGGCGAAGTGAATGGATGAAGCAGGGATGGCATGAAAGGGCGCTTACCGATCCGCTGACCGGATTACCTAATATTCGCTCGCTGGAGGACTTCCTGCAGCTTCACCCGAATGCCAGCGTCTGCTGCCTGAGGATGGACAATCTGGAGTTTCTGAGCCGTCATTACGGGATATTGATGCGGGTGCATTGTAAGCGGATGATCACCGCCGCGCTGCAGCCTCTTTTGCAGAAAGAGGAGAGCCTTTTCCAGTTGCCAGGCAGCGAACTGGTCCTGACTCTGTTAGGTGCGGGGACAGCTGAACGTTTGCAGCATATGGTGGACCAGCTTAACAGCCGCAAAATCTTCTGGAACAACACCGGGCTGGACATTGAGTTTGGTGCTTCCTGGGGGGAAGTGGAGAGCGATGAGAACCTGCATCATACGCTGGGACAGCTAAGCTGGCTGTCTGAGCAGGCCTGCGCAACGCACACCGTACTCGCGTTAACCAACAGCGTGGAGGATGTGTCAGGACAAACCACCGAGAGAGTATTGATGCTGGCCCGTATTAAGCGTGCCCTGGATGCTGACGGGATCCGTCTGTATGCCCAGCCGATTCTGAACGCCCAGGGGAAAGGCTATTACGAAATCCTGACCCGGCTGGAAAGCGAAGGGGAGATGATTACGCCCGATCGCTTTATCCCGTTGATCGCCCAGTTCAACCTGAGCCACCGATTCGATCTGAGCGTAATGGAGAAGCTGCTGACATGGTTGCGTACCCATCCGGCCACCGACGTTGGCACCCGTTTTTCCGTCAATCTGATGCCGCTGACGCTGATGCAAAAAGAGGTCGCCAGCGAAATAATTGCCCTTTTCGAACGCTACGCGGTTGCGCCGCAGGCTGTGGTGATTGAAATCACAGAGGAGCAGGCTTTCTCAAATTCGGAAGCCAGTATCAACAATATCCAGCAGCTGCGGGATGACGGTTTCCGTATCGCCATCGATGACTTTGGTACCGGATATGCTAACTATGAACGGCTTAAGCGCCTGCAGGCCGACATCATTAAAATCGACGGTTGTTTCGTGAAGGATATTTGCAGCGATAGCATGGACGCGATGATTGTGCAGTCAATTTGTAATCTGGCGAAGACCAAGTCACTCTGCGTGGTGGCTGAATTTGTCGAAACGGAGGAACAGCGCGAAATGTTGCTGGGCTTTGGGGTCGACTATCTGCAGGGATATCTGACCGGCAAACCAGCGCCATTATCTGATCTGCAGGCATAAAAAAACCGGGAGCTCAGCCCCCGGTTTTTGTCGCCTGCTGTTTACAGTACCAGTGCTGCGATAGACGCAGACAGCACGCTCACCAGCGTAGAGCCGTAGACCAGCTTCAGACCGAAGCGGGAAACGACGTTACCTTGTTCTTCGTTCAGACCTTTAATCGCGCCCGCGATGATACCGATAGAAGAGAAGTTAGCGAAGGAAACCAGGAACACCGACAGGATGCCTTCCGCACGCGGAGAGAGCGAACCGGCGATTTTCTGCAGATCCATCATCGCCACGAATTCGTTAGAAACCAGTTTCGTCGCCATGATGCTGCCCACCTGCAGCGCTTCACTTGCCGGAACACCCATAACCCACGCAACAGGGTAGAAGATGTAGCCGAGAATACCCTGGAAGGAGATACCCAGAACGGCGGCAAACAGCGCGTTCAGTGCGGAAATCAGCGCGATAAAACCGATCAGCATTGCCGCAACGATGATGGCCACTTTGAAACCAGCCAGAATGTACTCACCCAGCATTTCGAAGAAGCTTTGACCTTCATGCAGATTCGCCATCTGCAGGTTCTCTTCGCCTTCTTCAACGCGGTACGGGTTGATCAGGGACAGAACGATAAAGGTACTGAACATGTTGAGTACCAGCGCGGCAACAACATATTTCGGTTCCAGCATGGTCATGTACGCGCCCACGATAGACATGGAGACGGTAGACATTGCCGTCGCCGCCATGGTGTACATGCGGTTGCGCGACATTTTACCGAGAATGTCTTTATAGGCGATAAAGTTCTCAGACTGACCGAGGATCAGCGAGCTGACGGCGTTGAACGACTCCAGTTTGCCCATCCCGTTCACTTTTGACAGCACCGTACCAATGGCGCGGATCACGATTGGCAGAACGCGAATGTGCTGCAAAATACCGATCAACGCAGAGATGAAGACGATAGGGCAGAGTACCTTCAGGAAGAAGAATGCCAGGCCTTCATCATTCATTTTACCGAAGACGAAGTTGGTCCCTTCGTTGGCGAACCCGAGCAGTTTTTCGAACATCTCGGAGAAGCCTTTTACGAAACCGAGGCCCACGTTGGAGTTCAGGAAGAACCACGCAAGTAACACTTCAATAACGAGCAGTTGAACAACATAGCGAATACGAATTTTTTTGCGGTCATGGCTGACCAGCAATGCAAGTGCAGTAACGACAACAAGTGCCAGGACAAAATGAAGGACGCGGTCCATATTTGCTCCAAATATGAGGCAGGTTTAATTTCCGTGCACATTCTATGTAACAAGCACAAAGAAAACGAGATCAAAGCCACACTATAGTCACATCCTGTGACGAGTCTCAAAAATAGTGATCAACAATACATTTTTGTTATGTTAGGTAAATGAGTGAAAAGTTAAGTTTTTGTGCTACGCTTCACAAAAGATTACGCGTCGTCACCTCCTGTGAGGCCGTACCAGCAAAACTGCCCACCTATCGTTAAAAACTATCAGAGAAATCACGTTAAACGATTTAAATGATCTTGATAATCATTCTCATTTTGATAGCATTAAACATAGCACAGGCTATATTTCCAGAGGCAGAGATGACAAACAGTCGCGTAGAGGGTAGCAGTAGCAGAGCAGCGCGCAAGTTGCGGTTCGCATTAATGGGACCTGCGTTCATTGCTGCTATTGGCTATATCGATCCGGGTAATTTTGCGACCAACATTCAGGCCGGCGCGAGCTTCGGCTATAAGCTGCTGTGGGTTGTCGTCTGGGCCAACCTGATGGCGATGCTGATTCAGATGCTTTCAGCCAAGCTTGGGATCGCAACCGGAAAAAACCTTGCGGAGCAAATTCGCGACCATTATCCGCGCCCGGCGGTTTGGCTCTACTGGATCCAGGCTGAAATCATCGCGATGGCGACCGACCTTGCGGAATTTATCGGTGCGGCAATCGGTTTTAAATTGATTCTGGGCGTATCGCTCCTGCAGGGCGCCGTGCTCACGGGGATTGCCACCTTCCTGATCCTGATGCTGCAACGCCACGGGCAAAAGCCGCTGGAAAAAGTGATTGGCGGCCTGCTGCTGTTTGTCGCTGCAGCCTATATTGTTGAGCTGATTTTCTCGCAGCCAAACCTGGTACAGCTGAGTAAAGGGATGGTGATCCCCAATCTGCCGAGCTCCGAAGCGGTATTTCTGGCCGCCGGGGTGCTGGGAGCGACCATCATGCCGCACGTGATTTATCTCCACTCTTCACTCACCCAGCATCTGCACGGTGGAACGCGCCAGCAGCGCTACGCAGCAACAAAATGGGACGTTGCCATCGCCATGACGATTGCCGGTTTTGTTAATCTGGCAATGATGGCGACGGCAGCAGCGGCTTTTCACTTTAACGGACATACCGGCATTGCCGATCTCGATCAGGCCTATCTGACGCTTGAGCCGTTACTGAGCCATGCAGCGGCTACCATCTTCGGCTTAAGCCTGGTGGCTGCGGGGCTCTCTTCTACGGTTGTGGGAACGCTGGCGGGGCAGGTTGTGATGCAAGGCTTTGTGCGTTTCCATATTCCTTTGTGGATCCGCCGCTCGGTGACCATGCTGCCTTCATTTATTGTGATTCTGATGGGGCTTGACCCGACCCGGATCCTCGTGATGAGCCAGGTATTGCTCAGTTTTGGTATCGCGCTTGCACTGGTGCCGCTGCTGATTTTCACCAGCAATCGTTCGCTGATGGGCGAGCTGGTTAATACGACGCTGGTGAAAAGAGCAGGCTGGGCGATTGTGGTTGTGGTCGTCGCCCTGAATCTGTGGCTGCTGGTAGGTACCGCGCTCGGGCTCTGATCATAAAAAAGGAGCTGAAAGCTCCTTTTTTATAAGTTAGTGGCGATGGCCGTGACCTTTGCCGTGACCCCAGCCGCCGCGATGGTCATCGCGATCGCGCCAGCCTTCACGATAGCCGCGCTCATAGGCTTTTCGCTTGTCCCAGCCGCGATGAAGACCGTTATCGTGTCTCCACCAGCGGTTGCCGCGCCATTCATAGTGACGATGCCAGTAATCGCGGTCGCGCCAGCCACCGCCGTCCCAGTAGTTACCATAATTGTCGCGATCGCCAATTTGTAATTTTATTGATGGCAACAGGGTGATTTCGCCGGCATTGGCGACCAGCGGCGCGGTAGCCAATAGCAGTGCTGCAAGAATCAGTGACCTGAACATACATTTCTCCTTCACGATCGGGGCCGCCGGGCGGCCTGTTACTGCAATGTTACCTGGCAGTAAAGGCCTATTTCTTCGGCACAACTCCGAATTGATGAGTGAGAGCACTTTTTGCTAATCGTGCGTTTTATCCTGCAGCGTTCAGGATTGCGTCGATAGCACTCAGCTCCTGCGGGGAAAAATGTGGGTTCTCCAGCATGCCGACGGCATCATCAATTTGCGCCGTCTTACTTGCGCCAATCAATACCGATGTCACCGTATCGTGACGTAACACCCAGGCGAGGGCCATTTGTGACAGCTTCTGCCCGCGGCTCACGGCAAGCGCGTTGAGCTGGCGAACCTTATTCAGCTTCGCTTCGGTCAACTGATCGGGATTCAGGAAGCGGCTTGCGCTCGCCGCCCGCGAATCGGCGGGAATGCCGTGCAAATAGCGGTCCGTCAGTTGCCCGCCTGCCAGTGGGGAGAAAGGAATGCACCCGACGCCACTCTCCTGTAATACCTCAAGCAAACCCTCTTCCGGCCCGCGCTCAAACATTGAGTATTTGGGCTGATGGATCAGGCACGGCGTCCCCAGATCGTTGAGGATCGCGATCGCCTGGCGCGCCAGGTCTGCCGGGTAATTCGACAGGCCGACATACAGCGCTTTACCCTGGCGTACCAGCTGATCGAGGGCCTTCATCGTCTCCTGCAGCGGCGTTTCCGGGTCCGGGCGGTGATGATAAAAGATGTCGACATACTCCAGCCCCATACGGGTCAGGCTCTGATTCAGGCTGGCTATCAGATACTTACGTGAACCCCAGTCACCGTAAGGACCGTCCCACATGGTATAGCCGGCTTTGGTCGAAATGATCAGCTGGTCGCGCCACGGCAGGAAATCTTCCTGCAGTATGCGGCCAAAGTTACGTTCTGCGGAGCCGGGCGGCGGGCCGTAGTTGTTGGCGAGATCGAAATGGGTGATGCCAAGATCGAAGGCGCGCTGTAAAAGCTGACGACTATTTTCGATAAGCGTGGTATCGCCAAAATTATGCCAAAGCCCAAGAGAAATGGCCGGTAACCGCAGGCCGCTCTGTCCACAACGGCGGTATTGCATTGTCTGATAACGATCTTTTTCAGGCTGATAACCCATTCTCGTGACCTCTGACGACTTAGAAAGACGTGAGTGTATGCGTTTACACTCTGATGAAGAACAGGAGAATAGCCTGGCTATTTTTGTAAAGCATTCTTTCCATATCATTCTGACGGCCAATTCTGGACAGCCATCACGCTTCTTTAATACTCAAAGTGAGGTCAACGTCAGAAGGACACCTGTTATGCACACGTCATACTGCGTCGCCGATTACCTGCTGGACCGCCTGACAGAATGTGGTGCCGACCATCTGTTTGGCGTGCCCGGTGACTACAATTTGCAATTTCTTGATCACGTTATTGAGAGCCCGGATATCTGCTGGGTCGGCTGTGCGAACGAGCTCAACGCATCGTATGCCGCTGATGGCTATGCCCGATGTAAAGGGTTTGCCGCGCTATTGACGACATTCGGTGTCGGGGAGCTCAGCGCCATGAACGGCGTGGCGGGCAGCTTCGCTGAATATGTGCCGGTATTACACATTGTCGGAGCACCGGGGATGGCGTCGCAGCAGCGAGGTGAGCTGCTGCACCATACGCTCGGTGACGGGGAGTTTCGCCATTTTTATCATATGAGTGAGCCGATTACCGTCGCCCGGGCGGTGTTGAGCGAGCAAAATGCCTGCTATGAAATCGACCGGGTTCTCACCACTATGCTGCGTGAGCGCCGCCCGGGTTATCTGATGTTGCCCGTAGACGTGGCTAAGAAATCCGCCACCCGTCCTGTAACCGCTCTCACTGCAAAGCACGATGATGGCGATAAAGGCTGTCTGAGCGCGTTTCGCGAAGCCGCCCGCGAACGGCTGGCAGGGGGAGGTCGGACCGCGCTGCTGGCGGATTTTCTGGTGCTCCGCCATGGTCTGAAGCATGCCCTGCAGCACTGGGTGAAAGAGGTGCCGATGGCGCATGCCACTATGCTGATGGGCAAAGGGATCTTCGACGAGCGGCAGGCCGGTTTCTATGGAACCTACAGCGGCTCCGCCAGCGCGGAGGACGTCAAACAGGCGATCGAGGGAGCCGGAACGGTGTTGTGCATCGGGACACGTTTTACCGACACCCTGACCGCCGGGTTTAGCCACCAGCTGACCTCAGCGCAAACCATCGAAGTACAGCCTCATGCTTCGCGCGTGGGGGATATCTGGTTTACCGGCATTACGATGCAGCAGGCAATTCAAACCCTGACTGAGTTGTGCAAATTGCATGTTACCGGTGCGGTCGCACCTTGCGCGAATCAGGCGCTAGCGCTGCCTTCTGCGCACACCCCGCTGACGCAGGATAGTTTCTGGAGCACGCTGCAAACCTTTATACGCCCCGGCGACATCATTCTTGCCGACCAGGGCACTTCGGCCTTTGGGGCGTTCGCGCTGCGTTTGCCGGCAGAGGTGAATTTTATTGTCCAGCCTCTCTGGGGGTCGATAGGCTATACCCTGGCGGCGGCGTTTGGTGCGCAAACGGCGTGTCCGGATCGTCGGGTTATTGTGCTGACCGGCGACGGTGCCGCCCAGCTCACTATCCAGGAGATGGGCTCGATGCTGCGCGACAGGCAGCGTCCCATTATTCTGCTGCTGAACAACGAAGGTTATACCGTGGAGAGGGCCATACACGGGGCGGAACAACGCTATAACGATATTGCGCAGTGGAACTGGACGCAGCTGCCGCAGGCGCTAAGCCTGACGCCGCTGGCAGAGTGCTGGCGGGTCAGTGAAACGCAGGAGCTGGCTGAGGTTCTGGAAAAAGTGGCGCATCATACGCGACTGTCGCTGATTGAGGTGATGCTCCCGAAAGCGGATATTCCGCCGCTGCTCGGCGCCATCACCCGGGCGCTGGAGGCAAGGAACAGCGCCTGATCACCGCTCCTTACGCCACGCCATCATCATCGGTTTGCCCGCCAGCAGGAGCCAGGCGGGCAACATCACGATACAGAGCAGCGGCAGCAGGGTCGTATCCGGCACCACCACTGCGGCCATAAACAGGCTCAGCCAGGCGTCACGGGTTACGACCAGCACCAGCCCCAGAATGGAGCAGGAGACGGTAATCGCCACCGGCACCGCATCCACATGCTCGTGCAGCATCAGTCCCAGCGCCACGGCGATAAACACCGCCGGGAAGATCCGTCCGCCGCGAAAACCGCAGGCGGCAGCCACCACTAAGGCTGCCAGCTTGATCAGCGCAAACAGCAGATAATCAGACACGCTAAACAGCTGGCTGAAGGCAAGCTGCTGCATCTCATCGACGCCTTTGAACAGCGTCACCGTTCCGCCTGCGGCTCCGAGAATGCCGAGCAGAAAGCCGCCACTCCCGAGGATCAGCACCGGGTGTTTCAGCTTATGCATCAGCTGATGCAGGCGCGGAAGACACCACACCGCCACCATTCCCAGCGCAATAGCGATGGCGACCACGACGGCTCCACTGAAAATATCGGCAATCTGCATCTGTCCGTAACGGGGGAGAGAAAGTGAAAAATGCGGCTGGAAAAACAGGCTGGTGGTGAGTGCCCCGGCGGCAGCGGCCATTAGCGGTGCGAACAAGCGGTCCCAAAGCGGGACATCGCTATTGCCGCTCAGGGTTTGCGAAAAAATCAGGGCGGCAGCGACCGGGGTGCCAAACAGCGCGCCAATGGTGCCGGCCGAGGCAAGGATTGTCCAGTCCAGGGTGGCGACGCGCGGAAGAATGCGCGCGCCGAGAAACACCGCCAGGGCGATATTCACCGCCATGATGGGGTGCTCAGGTCCGAGGCTGACGCCTCCGGCGAGCCCTGTCACCAGCGCAATCAGCAGCCCCGGCAGCGCAGACGGACTGACCGGAGCGCCAATCAGCGGTTCGAGCGCCGGATCGGGCCCGGCGTGCCCCGGACTAAAGCGAATGACCAGCCCTACGGCCAGCCCGGTCAGCGTGAGGATGGCAATGATCCATGCCGGCGAATCCACGCTGACGCCAAGCTGTGCGGGAAGGGTACGCCATAACATCGTTTGCAGTACCGATGCCACCTTCAGCACGACGACAAGTACCAGGCTTGAGGCGATGCCGATAATTAAGGCCGGGATCGCCAGTAACAGCATCGTTCTGGCTCGCGGATGCAGCATGATGATTTCCTTGTACAAAAGGCGGTAGAGTTGCTTTGCACATTCAGCCTGGCGGCAGTAGTGCAAAAGGTGCTGAAACGGTAAAGTCATTTTGTGACGAAGATCGATAATCCAGGGGCGACTGGTGTCCGGTGATTGTTGTTATCAGGCCTTGAACTTACAGTGTCCCAAAGATTTATTTTGACTTTAGCGGAGCAGTAGAAGAATGACAAAGTATGCTTTAGTAGGCGATGTGGGCGGCACGAACGCGCGTCTTGCGCTATGCGATGTGAACAGCGGTGAAATCTCTCAGGCGAAAACCTACTCCGGGCTGGATTATCCGGGGCTGGAAGATGTTGTGCGCGTTTACCTGGACGAGCATAAGGTCAGCGTAGAGGACGGATGTATCGCCATCGCCTGCCCGATTACCGGCGACTGGGTCGCGATGACTAACCACAGCTGGGCATTTTCGATTGCCGGGATGAAGAAAAACCTCGGCTTTTCTCACCTTGAAATCATCAACGATTTCACCGCCGTATCCATGGCCATTCCGATGCTGAAAGCGGAACATCTTATTCAGTTTGGCGGTACCGCGCCGGTTGAAGGTAAACCCATTGCGGTCTACGGCGCTGGCACCGGGCTGGGGGTTTCGCATCTGGTGCATGTCGACAAACGCTGGGTCAGCCTGCCGGGCGAGGGCGGACACGTAGATTTCGCGCCAAACAGCGAAGAGGAGGGCATTATTCTGGAAGAGCTGCGTGCGGAAATCGGCCACGTCTCTGCCGAGCGCGTACTCTCCGGTCCGGGGCTGGTGAACCTCTATCGTGCAATTGTTAAATCGGACGGACGTCTGCCGGAAAATCTGCAGCCCAGGGATGTGACCGAGCGGGCGCTTGCCGATAGCTGCATTGACTGTCGCCGGGCACTCTCTCTGTTCTGCGTGATCATGGGTCGTTTTGGCGGCAACCTGGCGCTCAATCTTGGCACCTTTGGCGGGGTATATATCGCCGGAGGCATTGTGCCGCGTTTCCTCGACTTCTTTAAAGCCTCCGGCTTTCGCGGCGGCTTCGAAGATAAAGGGCGTTTTAAAAGCTACGTCCAGGATATCCCTGTTTATCTGATTGTGCATGACAACCCGGGGCTTCTGGGCTCGGGGGCTCACCTGCGTCAGGTTCTGGGACAGGTGCTCTGACTCCGCTTCCCCTCTCCTTCGGGAGAGGGGATTACAGATGCATCAGCTGGCGAAACGCTTTCACTTTGCTGCGGCTGACCGGTACCTGAAAATCGAGATCTTTCAGGCGCAAAATATAGGTGTTGTTAAACCACGGTTCTATCTCGCGGATCTTGTTCAGATTGACGCAAAATGAGCGATGACAGCGGAAAAAATGCGCTGTGGGTAGCTTGCTGCAAAACTCGGTAATGTTCATTGCCATCACGTATGATTCGCGTCGCGTATAGACAAAGGTCATCTTTTCGTGCGCTTCGGCGTAGTAGATATCATCGATGGGCGTCACGATGATCCGTTCATCTTTGACGAGGTTGATCGTGTCATTTTCACGTACCGCCGGAGCGGTGTTTACCGGCA
>JAFACP010000304.1 GCA_023425455.1 Pseudomonadota bacterium
TGTTGTTGCTCAGCGTTATGGCGCTTCTGTACGCCAGGATGTGCTGGGTGACCTGATGAGCCGCAACTTCATTGATGCGATCATCAAAGAAAAAATCAATCCAGCTGGCGCGCCTAACTACGTTCCAGGCGAATACAAACTGGGCGAAGACTTCACTTACTCTGTCGAGTTCGAAGTGTACCCGGAAGTTGAGCTGAAAGGTCTGGAATCCATCGAAGTTGAAAAACCCGTTGTTTCTGTAACTGATGAAGACGTTGATGGCATGCTGGATACCCTGCGTAAGCAGCAGGCTAACTGGAAAGACAAAGACGGCGCTGTTGACGCTGAAGACCGTGTCACCATCGACTTCAGCGGCTCTGTAGACGGCGAAGAGTTCGAAGGCGGTAAAGCGTCTGATTTCGTACTGGCAATGGGCCAGGGTCGTATGATCCCAGGCTTTGAAGACGGTATCAAAGGCCGCAAAGCGGGTGAAGAGTTCACTATCGACGTGACCTTCCCGGAAGAGTACCACGCTGAAAACCTGAAAGGTAAAGCCGCGAAGTTCGTGATCAACCTGAAGAAAGTTGAAGAGCGCGAACTGCCAGAACTGACCGAAGAGTTCATCAAGCGTTTCGGCGTGGAAGATGGCTCTGTTGCTGGTCTGCGCACCGAAGTGCGTAAAAACATGGAGCGTGAGCTGAACGGCGCGGTACGCAACCGTGTGAAATCTCAGGCAATCGACGGTCTGGTGAAAGCCAACGACATCGACGTTCCTGCGGCCCTGATCGACAGCGAAATCGACGTTCCGTCGCCAGGCTGCACAGCGTTTCGGCGGCAACCAGCAGCAAGCGATGGAACTGCCGCGCGAGCTGTTCGAAGAGCAGGCTAAACGCCGCGTTGTTGTTGGTCTGCTGCTGGGCGAAGTGATTCGTACTCACGAGCTGAAAGCAGATGAAGAACGTGTGAAAGGCCTGATCGAAGAGATGGCTTCTGCATACGAAGATCCATCAGAAGTTGTTGAGTTCTACGGCAAGAACAAAGAACTGATGGACAACATGCGCAACGTAGCGCTGGAAGAGCAGGCTGTTGAAGCGGTACTGGCGAAAGCTAAAGTGTCCGAAAAAGCGACCTCTTTCAACGAACTGATGAACCAGCAGGCGTAATTTCGCCCGCGCAGTTTAAAGTTTGAACAAAAAACCCGTTGCCTTATGGCGACGGGTTTTTTTTATCGCAGCAATCGTCCTGGAAGAGTGCTAAAACGCCCTTTCAGTGTTAGCGTTACACCAAAAGGTTGTTATGCTTGAAATAGGGCACTGCCAACCCCATAAGTATGTAATCACGATGAATGAGACTGGCTGATAATCCGTCCATAAGGTTACAATCAGTACAGCAGGTGTTTTCAATTTTGATCCAGGAGACGGAAATGTCATACAGTGGCGAACGAGATAACTTTGCACCCCATATGGCTCTGGTGCCAATGGTTATTGAACAGACCTCACGCGGTGAGCGTTCTTTTGATATCTATTCCCGTCTGCTCAAGGAACGCGTTATCTTTCTGACCGGCCAGGTGGAAGACCACATGGCAAACCTGATCGTCGCGCAGATGCTGTTTCTGGAAGCGGAAAACCCGGAAAAAGACATTTACCTGTATATTAACTCTCCGGGCGGCGTGATTACGGCGGGTATGTCGATCTACGACACCATGCAATTCATCAAGCCAGATGTAAGCACCATCTGTATGGGACAAGCGGCATCCATGGGCGCCTTCTTGTTAACGGCTGGGGCGAAAGGGAAACGTTTCTGCCTGCCGAACTCCCGCGTGATGATTCACCAGCCGCTGGGCGGATATCAGGGCCAGGCGACGGATATCGAAATCCACGCACGTGAAATTCTGAAAGTAAAAGCGCGCATGAATGAACTCATGGCGCAGCATACGGGTCAATCTCTCGAGCAGATCGAGCGCGATACCGAGCGCGATCGCTTCCTCTCAGCATCAGAGGCAGTTGAGTACGGCTTAGTCGACTCTGTTTTGACCCATCGTAATTGATGCCCGCGACGCGAGTGGGCCGCTATACTAAGGTAGGGCGGCATTCTGCATGTGAGCAGCTTGCGTCTGAGAATGGCATTTGCGTCGTCATGTGCGGCACAAAGAACTTAAAAAGAGGTTTGGACTCATGACAGATAAACGCAAAGATGGTTCGGGCAAACTGCTGTACTGCTCTTTTTGCGGCAAAAGCCAGCATGAAGTGCGTAAACTGATTGCCGGGCCGTCCGTGTATATCTGCGACGAATGCGTCGATTTATGTAACGACATCATTCGCGAAGAGATTAAAGAAGTAGCGCCTCACCGTGAGCGTAGCGCGTTGCCAACCCCGCATGAGATTCGTCATCACCTTGATGATTATGTCATCGGTCAGGAGCAGGCGAAAAAAGTGCTGGCGGTAGCGGTATATAACCACTACAAACGCCTGCGTAATGGTGATACCAGTAATGGCGTAGAGCTGGGCAAAAGTAACATTCTGCTGATTGGCCCAACCGGTTCCGGTAAAACTCTGCTGGCGGAAACGCTGGCGCGTTTGCTGGACGTGCCTTTCACCATGGCGGATGCCACCACGCTGACCGAAGCCGGTTATGTGGGGGAAGATGTGGAAAACATCATCCAGAAACTGCTGCAGAAGTGCGACTACGATGTGCAAAAAGCGCAGCGCGGGATCGTCTATATCGATGAGATCGATAAGATCTCCCGTAAGTCGGACAACCCGTCCATCACCCGTGACGTTTCGGGTGAAGGCGTGCAGCAGGCGCTGTTGAAACTGATTGAAGGGACCGTAGCAGCCGTGCCTCCGCAGGGCGGCCGAAAACACCCACAGCAGGAGTTCCTGCAGGTTGATACCTCTAAGATCCTGTTTATCTGCGGCGGGGCGTTTGCGGGGCTGGATAAAGTGATCTCTCATCGTGTTGAAACCGGCTCCGGCATTGGTTTTGGTGCGACGGTGAAAGCGAAATCAGAAAAAGCCAACGAAGGTGAACTGCTGTCGCAGGTTGAACCGGAAGATTTGATCAAATTTGGTCTGATCCCTGAGTTCATCGGGCGTCTGCCGGTTGTTGCCACGCTGAATGAACTGAGTGAAGAGGCGCTGATTCAGATCCTGAAAGAGCCGAAAAATGCGCTGACCAAGCAGTATCAGGCGTTGTTCAATCTGGAAGGCGTTGAACTGGAGTTCCGTGATGAAGCGCTGGACGCCATCGCCCGAAAAGCGATGATCCGTAAAACCGGTGCGCGTGGTCTGCGTTCCATCGTTGAAGCGGCACTGCTTGATACCATGTACGATCTGCCGTCCATGGAAGATGTCGAAAAAGTGGTCATCGATGAGTCCGTTATCGGCGGCCAAACCAAGCCACTGCTGATTTACGGCAAGCCTGAAGCACAGCAGGCATCTGGCGAATAATTCACCAAACCATACAAGCAGTTACCAAAAAAGGGGGGATTTTATCCCCCCTTTTATTTTTCCGTATTCATGGCGTTGAATGTGTGGGAAACATCCCCATATACTGGTTACATGTTAATGGTTGTGTGAAGCACAGTCGCACAGTCTGATTACCTGGCGGACACTAAACTAAGAGAGAGCTCTATGAATCCTGAGCGTTCTGAACGCATTGAAATCCCCGTATTGCCATTGCGCGATGTGGTGGTTTATCCGCACATGGTCATACCCTTATTTGTAGGGCGGGAAAAATCTATCCGTTGCCTTGAAGCCGCCATGGATCATGATAAAAAAATCATGCTGGTTGCGCAGAAAGAAGCATCAACGGATGAGCCGGGTGTAAACGATCTTTTCACCGTCGGGACCGTGGCCTCTATTCTTCAGATGCTGAAGCTGCCTGACGGCACCGTGAAGGTGCTGGTAGAGGGCTTACAGCGTGCGCGTATCACCACGTTGTCTGACAATGGTGAGCACTTCTCAGCAAAAGCTGAGTATCTCGATTCGCCTCAGCTTGACGAGCGCGAACAGGAAGTGCTGGTGCGCACCGCGATTAGCCAGTTTGAAGGCTATATCAAGCTGAACAAAAAAATTCCACCGGAAGTGCTGACGTCGCTGAACAGCATCGACGATCCTGCGCGTCTGGCAGACACCATCGCAGCGCATATGCCGCTGAAGCTTGCTGACAAACAGTCGGTGCTGGAAATGTCCGACGTCAATGAGCGTCTGGAATACCTGATGGCGATGATGGAGTCTGAAATCGATCTGCTGCAGGTTGAAAAGCGCATTCGCAACCGCGTCAAAAAGCAGATGGAGAAATCCCAGCGTGAGTACTATCTGAATGAGCAGATGAAAGCGATTCAGAAAGAGCTCGGCGAAATGGACGATGCGCCGGACGAAAACGAAGCGCTGAAGCGTAAAATCGACGCGGCGAAAATGCCGAAAGAGGCGAAAGAGAAGGCGGAAGCAGAGCTGCAGAAGCTGAAAATGATGTCGCCCATGTCGGCCGAAGCGACCGTCGTGCGCGGCTACATTGAATGGATGGTGCAGGTTCCGTGGAATGCCCGTAGCAAGGTCAAAAAAGACCTGCGACAGGCTCAGGAAATTCTTGATACCGACCATTACGGCCTGGAGCGCGTGAAGGATCGCATCCTCGAATATCTCGCAGTCCAGAGCCGTGTAAACAAAATTAAAGGTCCGATCCTGTGCCTGGTAGGGCCTCCGGGGGTGGGTAAAACCTCTCTGGGGCAGTCAATCGCGAAAGCGACAGGCCGTAAGTATATCCGTATGGCGCTGGGCGGCGTGCGTGATGAGGCGGAAATCCGCGGTCATCGTCGTACCTACATTGGTTCTATGCCGGGTAAACTGATCCAGAAGATGGCCAAAGTTGGGGTTAAAAACCCGCTGTTCCTGCTTGATGAGATCGACAAAATGTCTTCTGACATGCGAGGCGATCCGGCCTCTGCACTGCTTGAAGTGCTGGATCCCGAGCAGAACGTCGCCTTCAGCGATCACTATCTGGAAGTGGACTACGATCTCAGCGACGTCATGTTCGTTGCGACCTCAAACTCCATGAACATTCCGGCACCGCTGCTGGACCGTATGGAAGTGATCCGTCTGTCGGGCTACACCGAAGATGAAAAACTGAATATCGCGAAGCAGCACCTTCTGCCGAAACAGATTGAGCGTAACGCGCTGAAAGCAAACGAGCTGACCGTCGAGGACAGCGCGATTGTCGGCATCATCCGCTACTACACCCGTGAAGCGGGCGTGCGTAGCCTTGAGCGCGAAATTTCCAAACTGTGCCGTAAGGCGGTAAAACAGCTGCTGCTGGATAAGAGCCTGAAACACATCGTCATTGACGGCGACAATCTGCATGACTATCTCGGCGTACAGCGTTTCGATTACGGTCGCGCTGACAACGAGAACCGCGTGGGTCAGGTCACCGGGCTGGCGTGGACGGAAGTCGGCGGCGATCTGCTAACCATCGAAACCGCCTGTGTTCCGGGTAAAGGTAAGCTGACCTATACCGGCTCACTGGGTGAAGTGATGCAGGAGTCGATTCAGGCTGCGCTGACCGTGGTGCGCGCCCGCGCGGAAAAACTGGGTATCAACCCGGATTTCTATGAAAAACGCGATATCCACGTTCACGTGCCGGAAGGGGCTACGCCTAAAGATGGTCCAAGCGCAGGTATTGCCATGTGTACTGCGCTGGTCTCCTGTCTGACGGGTAACCCGGTACGCGCGGATGTGGCGATGACCGGTGAAATCACCCTGCGTGGTCAGGTACTGCCTATCGGCGGGTTAAAAGAAAAACTGCTGGCTGCACACCGTGGTGGGATCAAAACCGTATTGATTCCTTATGAGAATAAACGCGATCTGGAAGAGATCCCGGACAATGTGATTGCCGATTTGGCGATTCATCCGGTGAAACGTATTGAGGAAGTTCTGACGCTCGCGCTGCAGAATGAACCCTCAGGAATGCAGGTTGTAAGCGCAAAATAGTGACCTCGCGCAAAGAGCGTCAATAAAAACAAGGCTGGTAAGTGAATTCGCACTTGCCAGCCTTTTTTTGTATAGCTAATTTAGATTGCTGATTGGGCCAGCCATCAACAACGGGTGTTGTAAGGTCATGGCAGGCCTGATATAACTGCTGCGCGGTCGCGCTGCGAAGGATTCAGGCGCGATATAAATTATAAAGAGAGGAAGAGAACAGTGAACAAATCTCAACTGATTGACAAAATTGCTGCGGGTGCTGATATTTCTAAAGCTGCGGCTGGACGTGCGTTAGATGCATTAATTGCTTCTGTTACTGAATCTCTGCAGGCTGGGGACGACGTTGCGCTGGTAGGTTTCGGTACTTTTGCTGTTAAAGAGCGTGCTGCCCGTACTGGCCGTAACCCTCAGACCGGTAAAGAGATCACCATTGCTGCCGCTAAAGTGCCGGGTTTCCGTGCAGGTAAAGCGCTGAAAGACGCAGTAAACTGATAGCTTTCTCGCTTCAGGGAAGCCGAAAAGTACAAGGGCGCATCATTTGATGTGCCTTTTTTGTTTGTCCAGGACCGATTTGTGCGAGTTTCTGCGCGTTGTGGGCTGACAATCACACCGGTTTCTTGTCACAATACGTTTTTATGCGCGGCGGTCAGGATTTTCCGTTAGCGTCAGGTAACCAGTCACCTACAGCGGAGTGTTGTTACACCATGATGGACAGCTTACGCACGGCTGCTAACAGTCTCGTGCTCAAGATCATTTTCGGTATCATTATCGTGTCGTTCATATTGACCGGCGTGAGCAGTTACCTTATCGGCGCTGGCGCCAACTATGCCGCAAAAGTGAATGGCCAGGAGATCAGCCGCGGGCAGTTCGAGAATGCCTTTGCCGGCGAGCGTAACCGTATGCAGCAACAGCTGGGGGATCAATTCTCCGAGCTGGCGGCGAATGAAGGCTATATGAAGACCCTTCGCCAGCAGACGCTGAACCGCCTTATCGACGAAGCTCTGCTCGACCAGTATGCCAAAAGCCTGGGGCTGGGCATCAGTGATGAGCAGGTGAAAAAAGCCATCCTCTCAACTCAGGCTTTCCAGTCTAACGGTAAATTCGATAACACCCGGTATAACAGCATTGTGAATCAGATGGGCATGACCGCCGATCAATACGCTCAGGCGCTGCGTAACCAGCTGACGACGCAGCAGCTGATCAACGCCGTGGTTGGCACCGATTTTATGCTCAAAGGGGAAACGGATGAACTGGCTGCGCTGGTCTCTCAGCAGCGAGTGGTCCGTGAAGCGACTATTGATGTGAACGCGCTGGCGGCGAAGCAGCAGGCAAGCGACGCAGAGGTTAATGCTTACTACGAGCAGAACAAAAACAACTTTGTGGCGCCAGAGCAGTTCCGTGTGAGCTACATCAAGCTGGATGCGGCCGCGCTGCAGGAAACGGCCTCTGACGCGGATATCCAGTCTTATTATGATCAGCATCAGGATCTGTTCACCCAGCCGCAGCGTAACCGCTACAGCGTGATTCAGACGAAAACTGAAGCAGATGCTAAAGCGGTTCTGGATGAGCTTAACAAAGGCGCAGATTTTGCCGCCGTGGCAAAAGCGAAATCCACCGACATTATCTCAGCGAAAAACGGCGGGGATATGGGGTGGCTTGAAGCGTCTACCACACCGGATGAGCTGAAAAATGCGGGCCTGAAAGAGAAAGGCCAGCTGTCCGGGGTGATCAAATCCTCCGTCGGTTTCCTGGTGGCGCGTCTGGACGATATCGAACCGGCCAAAACCAAGCCACTGGCTGAGGTGCGCGACGACATCGCTGCGAAAGTGAAACAGGAAAAAGCGCTGGATGCCTTCTATGCGCTGCAGCAGAAAGTGAGCGATGCGGCGAGCAACGACAACGAATCGCTGGCGGGCGCTGAGCAGGTGTCAGGCATGAAAGCGGTTGAGACGGGCTGGTTTGGACATAACAACCTGCCGGAAGAGCTCAACTTCAAACCGGTTGCTGACGCTATCTTCAACGGTGGTCTGGTAGGTGAAAATGGCACGCCAGGCAGCAACTCCGACATCATTACCGTCGACGGCGATCGTGCGTTCGTTCTGCGCGTCAGCGAGCACAAAGCTGAAGCGGTGAAACCGCTGGCGGAAGTGAAAGATCAGGTCGTGGCACAGGTTAAGCACAACAAAGCGGAACAGCAGGCGAAGCAGGATGCGGAGAAACTGCTGGTGGCGCTGAAAGAAGGCAAGGGCAAGGACGCACTCAAAGCGGCGGGTCTGAGTTTCAGTGAGGCGAAAACGCTGAGCCGTACCTCTCAGGATCCGATCAGCCAGGCGGCGTTTGGCCTGAATCTGCCAGCGAAAGATAAGCCGAGCTTTGGCACCACAACGGATATGCAGGGCAACGTCGTGTTACTGGCGCTGGATGAGGTGAAAGCCGGTACTATGCCTGAAGAGCAGAAGAAAGCCATGGTTCAGGGTATCACGCAGAACAACGCCCAGATTGCATTTGAGGCAATGATGAGCAATCTGCGTAAAGAAGCCAAAATTAAGCTGGGTGATATCATTACTCAGCAGCAATAACCACGCGTCTGCTCGCAGATTGTTGTAACGCTATGCAAAATAAAAAGGCCGCTTTCGCGGCCTTTTCCATTTCTGTCATCTGCAAATTGTGCCTTTTTTTACCGCTGGTTATTGTCTCCAGGCTGTCAACAAACAAGGAGACAACAGCATGAAATGTGGAATCAAAGCACTGCTAATCACACTGGCAATTGCCGCAGGTGGGGTAAGCACTGGCGCACTGGCGGCATCAGACGCAAAAACACAGGCTCTGCAGCGACAGGCTGATACCCCTGTGCAGACCACCCGGCA
>JAFACP010000357.1 GCA_023425455.1 Pseudomonadota bacterium
GCATCGGGGTGACGCCGAAGCGTTGACCCAGCGCAATCAGTTCTTCCCGGGTGATGGTCTGCTTCATTCCGCCCATGGAATAGACCTTCACCAGTACTTCTGCGGATTTCTCGGCGGTATCGATCAGGCCAAAGGTTTCATCAAGCGTAGGGCCACTGCCGAACACGCCGTGGAACGGCCACAGCACCAGAGAATGTTGTTGCATATCTTTGGCGGTCGCCTGGCCGATTTCGTCTGTGCCTGGCACCATCCACGGCAGAATGCCGACGCCGTCCGGGAAAACCACCAGGCATTCGGTACTGCCTTCCCACAGCTTGCGGGTAAAGAGCTGGCTGTTGTTTTCCAGAACGTAGGTCAGGGCAATCAGGTTGGTGGCGTGGCAGTGCATGATCACCCGGTCTTTGCCGTGGGTCGCTTTGATGCGCTCGCAGTGGGAGAGGAAGTGCGCCGGCAGTTCGGAAGTGGGGACCGCATCGTCGGTGAGTCCCCAGAGAATGTGGTAGCCTGCGCCGTCGCTGTCCACTTTTACCACGCCGAGGTTGGCCTCAGGGTCGAGCTGCACGTTGCGGAAGAATTTGCCGGAGCCGGTGACGATAAACGGCGTGTTGGCGAGCAGCGGCATGGGCTGGCTCAGAGCAATATAGCGCGGTTTCGGCTGGAATTCGGCCGCGAAGGGTTCGATATCCGCCTCATCGAGGCGCAGCGTCAGGTTACCGCCGTTGCGCTCGTCCCAGCCCTTCAGCCAGGCATCGGAGGTGGCTTTAATCATGCCCTGGACGAACCAGGATTCGGTGATGGTTTGCATACTCTGTTTCCTTTGAAAATGCCGGGTGGCGCTACGCTTCCCCGTCCTGCACTTACCGGTAGGCCCGGCAGACACAGCGCCGCCGGGCAATGTTGTTTACTTACGCGTGGCGAGGATCTCTTTCTCATACGCCCGGACGTTATCCAGCCACTGGCTGCCCGCTGGCGCATCATGGCGCTGGCAGTACATCTCCCAGACCGCCTGCCACGGCAGGGATTTTTGCTCTTCCAGCAGCGCCAGACGGGCGGTGTAGTCGCCGCTTTCTTCCAGCGCTTTCAGCGCTGCGGTTGGCTCCAGCAGCGCGCGAAGCAGGGCTTTTTTCATGTTGCGGGTACCGATAACCCACGCGGCGATGCGGTTGATCGAGGCGTCGAAGAAGTCGAGGCCGATGTGTACGCGGTCGAACAGATCGTGGCGGATGATTTCGCTGGCGATGGCCTGCGTTTCATCATCCAGCAGGACCACGTGGTCGCTGTCCCAGCGTACCGGGCGGCTCACGTGCAGCAGCAGACGCGGCACGTAGAGCATGGCGGCAGAGATTTTGTCGGAGATAACTTCCGTCGGATGGAAGTGCCCGGCATCCAGACACAGCGCGGTCTGACGGCTGGTGGCATAACCCATGTAGAACTCGTTTGACCCGACGGTGTAGCTTTCCGCGCCAATGCCAAACAGCTTGCTCTCCACCGCGTCAATGTGGTGTGCCGGGTTCAGTTTTTCGCTGATGGCTTCGTCCAGCGCCGCCAGCAGGCGCTGGCGCGGGGCCAGGCGATCCACGGTGATATCTTTCATTCCGTCCGGGATCCAGATGTTCATTACCGACGGGGTGCCGAGCTGTTCGCCGAAGTACGCCGAGACGCGGCGGCTGGCTTTCACGTGGTCGATCCAGAACTGACGGATTTCGTCGTTCGCATGGGCGAGGGTGAAGCCGTCGGCGCTCAGCGGGTGCGAGAAGCAGGAGGGGTTAAAATCGAGCCCCAGTTTGTTGGCTTTGGCCCAGGTAACCCAGTGGATAAAGTGCTCCGGCTTGATTTCATTGCGCGCGACCGGCGCGTCAGACTCCAGGTAGATCGCATGCAGGTTCAGGCGTTTTGGCCCGGGGATCAGGCTCAGGGCCAGCTCAAGATCGGCGCGCAGCTCGCTGGCGTTGCGCGCTTTCCCCGGATAGTTACCGGTGGCCTGAATCCCCCCCGTCAGCGAACCGCCCGGATCTTCGAAACCGGCGACGTCATCGCCCTGCCAGCAGTGCATGGAGACGGGCAGGCGATCGAGCTGGCGCAGCGCCGCATCGACATCCACGCCGATGGCGGCGAAACGCTGTTTAGCCAGGTCCCAGGCTTGTTCTAATTGAGTGGTCATGCGCAAAGCTCCTTAGTTAGTCGTTTTTGCTGAAACTGCGCCCGAAAGCGGGCAATTTCATGGCAGGGATTGGGAGTGAAGGTGGTCAGTTGAGCGTTCGCCGCCACCAGCGAACGGAAATCATCTACGCTTGCCAGCTCATCGAGCGTCATCAGCTGAATGCCGATATTGCCGAGCGTGGAGGCTTCAACCGGGCCGGCAACGACGGTAATGCCGCAGGCATCGGCACAGAGCTGGTTCAGCAGCTGGTTCTGGCAACCGCCGCCGACGATGTGCAGCCGGGTGAAGGGCCTGCCGCGCAGGGTGGCAAGTTCACTCAGCACGTCGGCATACAGCAATGCGAGGCTGTCGAAAATAGCGCGAGCCAGTTCGGCCGGGCTGGAAGGTATCGGCTGGCCGGCGTCGCAACAGGCGGCCTGGATCTCTGCGCACATGTGCGGCGGGTTGATAAAGCGATCGTCGTTCGGGTTGATCAGGAAGCGGCAGGCTGACAGTTTTTCCGTCTCAGCAATGAGTGCGGGCAGGTCGCTAACGCTCTGCTCTTTCAGCACCCGCTGCAGTAGCCACAGTCCCATGATGTTTTTCAGCACCCGGTAGCGGCCTTCCGCGCCCCCTTCATTGGTGATATTGGCGGCAAGTGCGGCATCGCTGGTGTACGGGGTTTTACTCTCGAAACCCATCAGCGACCAGGTGCCGGATGAGAGATAGGCAGCGTCCTGACCGGCGAGCGGAGAAGCGATCACCGCGCTGGCGGTATCGTGGCTTGCCACGCCAACCACCGGAACCGCGTTGCCCTGCGGGCACAGCCACTCACCGATCACATTCCCCGGATGGGTTGGCGTACCGAACCAGGAGGGGGATGCCCCGCTCCAGGCCAGCAGGTTTTGGTCCCAGCTATCCGAGTTAATGTTTACCAGCTGGGTGGTCGTCGCGTTGGTATATTCCCAGTTCAGATTACCGGTGAGGCGGTAGCTGAAATAGTCCGGGATCAGCAGGGCATGTTTTGTTCTGGCGGCCAGCTCCGGCTGCTGCTTGAGCAGCGCGCGCAGCTGATAAAGCGTATTGAACGGCAGGAACTGAATACCGCTGCGGGCGTAGATATTGGCTTTGCCGAGCTGCGCGATAGCCTGCGCCATCATGCCGTCCGTTCGGCTGTCACGATACGAGACCGCCGGGCCGAGGCGTTTGCCCTGGCTGTCCAGCAGGACATAGTCCACTCCCCAGGTATCAATACCGATGCTGTCAATACGGATGCCCGCATTGCAGACGTTGGCCAGCCCGGTGCGGATCTCTGCCTCCAGGCCGTCAATATCCCAGGCGTCAACGCCGTCCCGCTTTTGCAGGCAGTTAACAAAACGGTGCATTTCGCGAAGCGAAAGCGTGCGCTGGCTACGGTCGTAGGTGGCCAGCATTACGCGGCCGCTGGATGCGCCTAAATCGACAGCCACACAATGGCGAAAGGTCATGTTCGGGTCCTTCTTTAAGTCACTGGTGAGGAGTGTAAGAAAGGGAAGAAAGACCCACCTTCTCACCACTGACAGCCGGTTTCGGCGTCTGGCAAGAAAGCAAAGATGAACGTGAGGCAGTTCACAGTTTCCAGTAATGACGGGCGTTGCAGGCAATGTGATGGTTGCCGAATTTCCTGATCTTTCCATCTGTTTCTTGAAAAACGCGCAGCTTTTGCGGCGTTTGCTGCCGAAAATTTAAGGTGAGTCGGATACGCCTTAATTACTATTTTGAGAACTTTTCTCATTGCTGGGGGCGACATGACCGTACTGCATAGCGTGGATTTTTTCCCTTCGGGTATTTCGCCTGTTGCGATTGAACCGCGGCTTCCTCAGGCGGCATTTCCTGAGCATCATCATGATTTTCATGAAATTGTGATTGTGGAACATGGCACGGGGATCCATGTGTTTAACGGCCAGCCCTACACCATCAGCGGCGGCACGGTGTGCTTTGTGCGCGATCACGACAGGCACTTATATGAACATACCGATAATCTCTGTCTGACCAATGTTCTCTACCGTTCACCGGATGCGTTCCAGTTTATATCGGGGCTTAACCAGCTGCTGCCGCAGGAGCAGGACGGGCACTACCCGTCGCACTGGCGGGTCAATCAGGCGACACTTCAGCAGGTACGCCAGCTGGTCACTCAGATGGAGCAGAGTGAAGATGGCGCCGAATCCCATGCGATTGCCACGCGTGAACTGCTGTTTATGCAGCTGTTAGTGCTGCTGCGGCGCAGCAGTCTGGTTGAAGGGCGAGGCGATAATGACGCGCGGCTGACCCAGCTGATGGCCTGGCTGGAGGATCACTTCGCCGAAGAGGTGTGCTGGGAAACGCTGGCAGATGACTTCTCGCTGTCGCTGCGTACTTTGCACCGCCAGCTCAAACTGCACACCGGCCTGACGCCGCAGCGCTACCTGAATCGTCTGCGGCTGATTAAAGCGCGGCACCTGTTGCGCCACACGGATGAAAGCGTAACGGAAATCGCATATCGCTGCGGTTTCGGCGACAGTAATCACTTTTCGACGCTTTTTCGCCGTGAGTTCAGCTGGTCGCCGCGCGATATTCGCCAGGGAAAGGATACGCCACTTCAGTAACGCGAAGGCAGTCACCGTTTTCGGAGCATAAAAAGGCTAATAATGTCGGGTTCTTCGCTGGTGGGATGGTGGTGTGGCTGCTCAGTTAATTCTTCGCAAACAGGATTTTTTCGCCTCTGCCGGGCAGGCTGTCGCGGTGGCCGATCGCTATCCGCAGAATGTCTTTGCGGAGCACACCCACGAGTTTTACGAGCTGGTGCTGGTGTGGCGCGGGAATGGCCTGCACGTCCTGAACGACAGACCGTACCGCATTACGCGCGGCGATCTGTTTTACATTCGCGCCGAAGATAAACACTCCTATGCGTCCGTCAACGATCTGGTGCTGCAGAACGTGATTTATTGTCCCGACAGGCTGCAGCTCAACGTGGACTGGGCCGACCATATTCCCGGTTTTCATGCCGGACACCGGGAGCCGCACTGGCGGTTAAGCAGCAGCGGCATGACCCAGGTGCGGCAGGTGATTTCCCAGCTTGAACAGGAGAGCCAGAAGTGCGATCCGGCGGCCAACACCCTGTCAGAGTTGCTCTTCGCCCAGCTGGTGATGACCCTGAAGCGCTACCGCTACGCGACCGACAACCCCTCCGCCACGACCCAGGAAGCCCTGCTGGATAAGCTGATTACCACTCTCGCGGGCAGTCTGAACCGCAGCTTTGTGCTGGAGAAATTCTGCGAACAGGAGCAGTGCAGCGAGCGCGCGCTGCGTCAGCAGTTTCGTACCCAGACGGGAATGACGGTAAACCATTACCTGCGCCAGCTGCGCATTTGTCACGCCCAGTACCTGTTACAGCATACGGAGCTGATGGTCAGCGAAGTGGCGATGCGCTGCGGATTTGAGGACAGTAACTACTTTTCTGTGGTGTTTAACCGCGAGGTGGGGATGACGCCGGTGCAGTGGCGTCATCGTAGTCGAAAGGCCGCGTAATCAGTTCGCCATACCGAGGCCGACAATATTGGCCGCGATAATAATCACCACGCAGCCCAGGCTCAGTACGCCGACCGGACGCCGCCCGGCGTTGTTCCACTCTTTCAGGATCAGACCCACCACCCCGCCGCACAGCACGTAGAAGCTCATGTGCAGCATCCAGCTCATGTAGTCGTACTGCGCCGGAATGCTGGCGTGACCCCAGGCATAGAAGAAGAACTGCAGATACCACATCAGGCCACCGAGTGCGGAAAGCAACAGGTTGGTAATGATGATCGGTTTTGCCTGCGAGAAGTCCGCTTTTATCGACAAATTCTTCACTTTTGCCAGACGAATAAAGCAGAAGCCGAGATTAACCAGCGCGCCGCCGCCCATGATCACCACATAGCTTGGCAGGGCGACGTACAGCGGGTCGACGCCCAGCGCAGCGGCCGCTTCATGCATCGGCTTTGCGGCGTTCATGGCAAAGGACATACCTGCGGAGAAAATACCGCACATGACCGCCAGCAGCAGACCTTTTTTCAGGTTGAAGTCTTCGGCCCGGATGCCCATTTTGCGCTCTTTTAGCTGGCCGGCGCGGGTGACGATAGCAACGCCGATGACGGCCACCAGCACGCCCAGCAGCGTCATGCGTCCGCCTTCGGTGTGGATCAGAACATCAAAGTTACCGTTCAGGATTGGCGTCATCAGGGTGCCGACAATCAGCGTGATGCCAATGGCGATACCGATACCCATCGACATGCCGAGGTAGCGCATGGTGAGGCCATAGTTGATGTTGCCGATGCCCCACATTGCGCCAAACAGGAAGACCGGCAGCAGGGTCGAAGCGCTAAAGGAAGAGAAGTAGCCCCAGAAATCGGGCAGCAGCATGGCACTGATAGTCCAGGGCAGGATCAGCCAGGAAACCGTCCCGCCGACGGACCACATGGTTTCCCATGACCAGTGTTTCACCTTTTTAAACGGGGCATAGAAACAGGCTGCACTGGCTGCGCCTATCAAATGCCAGAAAATACCCATCGTAATCGCATGATTCATTTTTACATCCTCATCGTTATTATCTGTCGGCGGCTTCCCTCCGACTTGATGAGTGTAAAAAGTAGGCGGCGCGGGAACCTTCGGAAGGTTGCCGCACTTTTCTTTTGAATGGCAATCAACGCGTTAACCGCGTGAGCGGACTCACAATTCAGGCATTGACAATAAAATGAATACCCGCACAAAAAATACGGCATTGATAATCATTTTCAATATCATTTAATTAACTATAATGAACCAACTGCTTACGCGGCATTAACAGCTGTGCCGCCCGACACTAATGGAGAGGATTATGAGTTATACACTGCCATCCCTGCCGTATGCCTACGACGCACTGGAACCGCATTTCGACAAGCAGACGATGGAAATCCATCACACTAAACACCATCAGACCTATGTGAACAATGCGAACGCGGCGCTGGAAAGCCTGCCAGAGTTCGCCAGCCTGTCTGCCGAAGAGCTGATCACCAAACTGGATCAGCTGCCAGCGGACAAGAAAACCGTTCTGCGTAACAACGCGGGCGGTCACGCTAACCACAGCCTGTTCTGGAAAGGCCTGAAAAAGGGCACTACCCTGCAGGGCGATCTGAAAGCGGCTATCGAACGTGATTTCGGTTCTGTGGATAACTTCAAAGCCGAGTTTGAAAAAGCGGCGGCAACCCGCTTCGGTTCTGGCTGGGCCTGGCTGGTGCTGAAAGGTGACAAACTGGCGGTCGTTTCTACCGCAAACCAGGATTCCCCGCTGATGGGTGAGGCTATTTCTGGCGCTTCCGGCTTCCCGATTGTGGGCCTGGATGTGTGGGAACACGCTTACTACCTGAAATTCCAGAACCGTCGTCCGGACTACATCAAAGCGTTCTGGGACGTGGTGAACTGGGACGAAGCCGCAGCGCGTTTC
>JAFACP010000005.1 GCA_023425455.1 Pseudomonadota bacterium
GAACGTCCGGCCATCCAGAACTCGGTTTGCTCTTTTTTGCCCTTCCTGGCGCGGTTGCCAGTTTTCTTTCCCGCGGTGGTGAGGTGGTTAAACCCCTGCTTGGTGCCATTCTGGCGCTGCCACTGTGCCTGTTACTGCTGCGTCTGGCGTTTGTTACCTCGAGAACATTCTGGCAGGAGCTGGCGTGGTTACTGAGCGGCGTCTTCTGGTGTGCGCTGGGGGCGTTGTGTTTCCTGTTTGTGCGCAGCCTGCTGCACCGCCGCCGCCACAAATAAAAACGCCCTCATAACGAGGGCGTTCGGGGCTTACTGAGCGGCAAACAGGCCGAGGTTTTCTTTGGCGTAGGCCTCAAAATCGGTGCAGCCACCAATGTGTTTCTGATCGAGGAAAATCTGTGGCACGGTCTCAACCGGCTTACCCACTGTTTTTTCCAGATCGGCTTTGCTGATGCCTTCCGCGTGAATATCAACGTAGCGGAAGTTAAAGTCATCACGCTCTTCGGTCAGTTTTTCAGCCAGTTCTTTAGCGCGCACGCAGTAAGGACATCCCGGACGACCAAAAATCACTGCAAACATTTCTCTCTCCTCAAAAAACAAGCCTGACGGCGAATGACGCGTATAGTGCACGATAACCTGCCGTCATGGAAAGAAGGTTTCACCTGTCGTTTTAATATCCCGGAGCTATGTTTGGCCAATTACATGCCTTTTATCTTTGCCTATACTGGCTGCCATACCGCGTACCGACAGAGAAAGAGAGACACCATGACGCCAGTAATTGACCTGTTACGTTCCCACCGTTCAATTCGCCATTTCACCGATCGGCCAATAACTGAGGCGCAGCGTGAGGCCATTCTTGACAGCGCAAGGGGCACATCAAGCTCCAGCTTTTTACAGTGCAGCTCCATCATTCGCATTACCGATCCCGCGCTGCGCGAAGCGCTGGTGACGCTGACGGGAGGGCAGAAACATGTTGCCCAGGCGGCAGAGTTTTGGGTGTTTTGTGCCGACTTTAACCGCCATCTGCAGATCTGCCCTGAAGCCGAACTGGGGCTGGCTGAACAGCTGCTTCTTGGCGTGGTAGATACCGCGCTAATGGCGCAAAATGCCTTGACTGCCGCGGAGTCACTGGGGCTGGGTGGGGTCTATATCGGCGGGCTGCGCAACAGCATTGAGCGTGTGACGACCCTGCTGGCCTTGCCGAAACATGTGTTACCGCTGTTTGGGCTGTGCCTCGGCTGGCCGGCGGACGACCCGGACGTGAAGCCACGCCTGCCTGCGGGCATCATCATGCATGAAAACCAGTATCAGCCGCTCGATCGCGCGCTGCTGTCGCGCTATGACGACGAGCTGGCGCATTACTATCTGACGCGCGGCACTAATAACCGCCGTGATACCTGGAGCGATCATATTCGCCGCACGATCATCAAGGAAAATCGCCCGTTCATTCTCGACTATTTGCATAAACAGGGGTGGGCAACGCGATAGGCCATTCATCCCGCGCCAGCCTGCGTGTATGATACGCAGGCTTTTCCCGTGTTATTAGAGAGGTGCAGGGTGAAAATTGCCATTTTGTCCCGGGATGGAACGCTCTATTCATGCAAACGTCTGCGAGACGCCGCGACGCAACGCGGACATCAGGTTGATGTCCTCGATCCGCTCTCCTGCTATATGAATATCGACCCGGCTGCGTCGTCGATTCACTATAAAGGCCGACAGCTACCGCGCTTTGACGCGGTGATCCCACGTATCGGCTCGCAGATCACCTACTACGGTACCGCCGCGTTACGCCAGTTTGAGATGCTCGGCAGCTATCCCCTGAACGAATCGGTCGCCATCTCCCGCGCCCGCGACAAGCTACGCTCGCTGCAGCTCCTCGCCCGTCAGGGGATCGATCTGCCGGTCACCGGTATTGCCCACTCTCCGGACGACACCAGCGATCTGATCGAGATGGTGGGCGGCGCGCCGCTGGTCATCAAGCTGGTGGAAGGGACGCAGGGGATTGGCGTAGTGTTGGCAGAAACGCGGCAGGCGGCGGAAAGCGTGATCGACGCCTTTCGCGGCCTCAATGCCCATATTCTGGTGCAGGAGTATATTGCCGAGGCCAAAGGGCGGGATATTCGCTGCCTGGTGGTGGGGGATGAGGTGGTCGCCGCCATTGAGCGGCAGGCTAAAGAGGGCGATTTTCGCTCCAACCTGCACCGCGGCGGCGTGGCGCGGGTGGCCACTATCAGCGAGCGAGAGCGCGATATCGCGGTAAAAGCGGCGCAAACCTTAGGCCTCGACGTCGCGGGCGTCGATCTGCTGCGCGCCGCGCGCGGACCGCTGGTCATGGAGGTCAATGCCTCGCCGGGTCTGGAAGGCGTCGAAAAAACCACGGGCGTTGATATCGCGGGAAGAATGATCTCATGGATCGAACGGCATGCCACGCCGGGTTATTGCCTGAAAACGGGCGGGTAAATGGATTACGGCGCGGTTTTTGCGTAATCTGTCGATAGTTATTTTTCAAGAGGCTGCACAGCTATGGATTTACAGGTCGTTCCAACACTGGATACGTTACGTCAATGGCTCGATGATGCAGGGATCACCTACTTTGAGTGCGACTCCTGTCAGGCGCTGCATCTGCCACATATGCAAAACTTCGACGGCGTGTTCGATGCCAAGATCGATCTTATCAACGACGTCATTCTCTTCTCCGCGCTGGCCGAAGTGAAGCCCTCGGCGCTGCTGGCGCTGGCGTCCGACCTTTCGGCAATCAACGCCAGTTCTTTGACGGTGAAGGCATTTCTCGACATACAGGATGATAATCTGCCAAAACTGGTCGTTTGCCAGTCTTTATTCGCCGGGGCGGGGCTGTCGTTCAAGCAGTTCTCCTGGTTTATGCGTCTGAGTGAAGAGCAGATTTCCATGGTAATGATGGAAGCCAATGCGCATCATCTGCTGTATAGCGTCGAGGATGACGCAGAGAATAATGATGCATCGTCCAATTTTCTCCACTAGCCCCGTTTGACTTTGTCGCAGTCGCTGCCAGAGCGACTGCAGAACACCATTTTTTCTGCTGCTTTTATCCTTTCTTTACAGAGTTTTTCACCTCCTGCGAGACCTTTTCGGCTTATCACGTAGACGTAACGGGCATAAAAAATTGATAAAAGGCGTTTTTTCGTCTGGGCTATAGCCGGAGACACGGGCTACAGTTATTCTTGCGATGCTTTCAAAAGCGAGCGAATACTGCCGGAAATGGCTTTTCGTTTTATTTCTGTCAGAGCGACAAAATATGCATGATTCTTGCATATCTTCAGATTGCATACTTTTAGTTCGTGGGTTAACGAGCTTTTATAAGGAATAACGATATGATCGCCTTGAATAAAAAATGGTTATCGGGTCTGGTTGCGGGTGCTCTGATGGCTGTCTCTGCCGGCACGCTCGCTGCGGAACAAAAAACGCTGCATGTTTATAACTGGTCTGATTATATTGCGCCGGACACGGTAGCCAATTTTGAAAAAGAGACCGGCATTAAAGTGGTTTATGACGTGTTTGACTCCAACGAGGTGCTGGAAGGCAAACTGATGGCCGGCAGCACCGGCTTTGATTTAGTGGTCCCTTCTGCGAGCTTCCTTGAGCGACAGCTGACGGCGGGTGTCTTCCAGCCGCTGGATAAAAGCAAATTACCGAACTGGAAAAACCTTGATCCGGAAGTGTTAAAGCTGGTCTCTAAGCACGACCCGGACAACAAATACGCGATGCCTTATCTGTGGGCGACCACCGGCATTGGCTATAACGTCGACAAAGTTAAAGCGGTGCTGGGCAAAGACGTCAAACTCGACAGCTGGGACGTGGTGCTGAAGCCGGAGAACCTTGAGAAGCTGAAAAGCTGCGGCGTCTCTTTCCTCGATGCGCCAGAAGAGATTTTTGCAACGGTGCTCAATTACTTAGGTAAAGATCCTAACAGCAGTAAAGCCAGTGACTACACCGGCCCGGCAACCGACCTGCTGCTGAAGCTGCGTCCGAACATTCGCTACTTCCACTCCTCACAGTACATTAACGATCTGGCCAACGGCGATATCTGCGTGGCGATCGGCTGGGCGGGCGACGTCTGGCAGGCGGCGAACCGCGCGAAAGAGGCGAAAAACGGCGTGAATGTCTCGTACTTCATTCCGAAAGAGGGGGCGCTGGCGTTCTTTGACGTCTTTGCTATGCCGGCTGACGCAAAAAATAAAGATGAAGCCTATCAGTTCCTCGATTACCTGATGCGTCCGGAGGTGATTGCCCACATCAGCGACCACGTCTTCTACGCGAACGGTAACAAGGCCTCTTTACCGCTGATCAGCGCAGAAGTGCGTGATAATCCGGCGATTTACCCACCGGCAGATGTGTTTGCCAAACTGTTCACCCTCAAAATGCAGGATCCTAAAATTGACCGCGTGCGCACCCGTGCGTGGACCAGGGTGAAAAGCGGTAAATAACGCGTTGTCCGTTCAAGGCCGGGCATGCGTCATGCTGCCCGGCGATACGCACCTTTCTGGTGCGTTTGCACCATGATTTGATTTATGCCGGAGAGCACCCCGTGAATGATGTGATCCCCCGCCCGCAGGCGAAAGACCGTAAAGCGCTGACCCCGCTTCTGGAAATCCGTAATCTGACTAAATCCTTTGACGGCCAGCATGCCGTAGATGACGTCAGCCTCACTATCTATAAAGGTGAAATTTTTGCACTACTTGGTGC
>JAFACP010000027.1 GCA_023425455.1 Pseudomonadota bacterium
CAGCCATCGTGATGGCGGCCGCAGAGTGCAGCCGTGAGGCGGCGAAAGCCGCGCTGGAAAGCTGCGACAACAACTGTAAAACGGCCATATTGATGCTGCTGACCGGGCTTGATGCGTGGAAGGCGCACGCGCTGCTGGCGCAGAATAACGGCTTTCTCCGCGTGGCGTTGCAGGAGGCGCCGTAACGCACAGCTCCCCACTCTGTTAAGGCCGCGATTGCGGCCTTTTTTCTTTCCTCATCACCGTATCTCGCCCGATTCTTTCCGCTCAGCCACCGACCGCGATCGGGCAAACTTGCCTGAGATCAACTTAACGCAAACTGGCGGGCGGAAAACGTCGCCTGTCCGCACGATGAGTGACAAAATGTGACTTACATCACAAAAGTGAGCGGGTAATGTGAATGTGGTAACGCCAGTGGCGTTGAGTAAAAGGTCATGATGAACGAAAAAATGAACGTAGCCTGGGAGGCAAACTGGCCCTGTGGGTCTTCTGGACGTTTTGCGGATACGCCGTCTGGGCGATGGTTCGCTACCTGTGGGTTGTCAGTAAAATGACGTCACTGCCGGGCATCGGGGTTGACGGCGATCCCGGCTCGACCAGCGGTAAGTGGCTGGGCGCGCTGCTGGGACTGCTGGTGCTGGGAACCGTTGGCCTGATACTGGGAGGGATTGCGTGGTACACCCGGCCACGCCCTGACAATTCGTGATAGGCGGCGGGAAAGTTGCTATTGTAGCCGTTTTAGCGACAGGACGTGATGATGGACGTGACGCAATGGCAGCAGCGCTTTGAGCGCTGGCTTGACGAGAACCACCCGACGGAAGATGCCGCCCATGATATTTCGCATTTTCGCCGGGTCTGGATGACGGCGCAGACGATCATGGCCAGCCTGCCGGCAGATGCGCTGGTGGTGCTCACCGCGTGCTATTTTCATGACATCGTCAGCCTGCCGAAGAACCACCCGTCGCGCAGCGAATCATCACAGCGGGCGGCGCGCGAAACGGGCGCTATTTTGCGCCGAGATTTTCCGGACTTCCCGGCGGCGCGGATCCCGGCGGTACAACATGCTATTGAAGCGCACAGCTTCAGCGCCGGTATTGCGCCGCGCAGCAGTGAGGCGAAAATCGTGCAGGATGCCGACAGGCTTGAGGCGCTGGGGGCGATTGGCCTGGCGCGCGTCTTTGCGGTATCCGGCGCGCTGGGCGTCGCGCTGTTCGATGCTGACGATCCCTTCGCCACGGCGCGTCCGCTGGATGACAGGGCCTTTGCCCTTGACCATTTTCAGAGCAAACTCCTGCGCCTGCCGCAAACCATGCAGACCGATATCGGGCGCGAGCTGGCCTGTCACAATGCCGATTTTCTGATCCAGTTTATGGCCAAACTGAGCGCCGAACTGCAGGGCGACTGTCTCGGGGTAGATAGCCCGCTGCAGAGCCGCTTACGCCACAGTCTGCCCGTCTGAACTGTGGTACTCTCTCTCCAGTCTTTATTGTGCGGTTAAAAGAATGCAGGAAAATCGATCAGTGACTGAACCCGCGTCGGAGCGGGTTGAGAAAACAACACCAGCGGTGCAGGCACTCGTGCGTCAGCTGCTGGAAATCTATGATGCAAAAAACCTCGCAAGCCAGCTCGACGCGCTGGGAGAAGGCCGCTGGAGCCCGGCAATCGTAAAAAGACTGCTGATTAGCGACCGCGCCGGAAACCGCCTGAGCCACCGCGAGTTTCAGTACCTGCAGAACCTGCTGCCGCGTCCTTCGGCCGCGCATCCGCACTACGCGTTCCGCTTTATCGATCTCTTCGCCGGGATTGGCGGGATCCGCCACGGCTTCGAAGCCATCGGTGGGCAGTGCGTGTTCACCAGTGAATGGAATAAACACGCGGTGCGAACCTACAAAGCCAACTGGTATTGCGACCCGGCGACGCACCGTTTCAATGCCGATATCCGCGACGTCACCCTGAGCCATAAGAGCGGGGTGAGCGATGCGGATGCTGCGGCACATATTCGCCAGACGATCCCTGAGCATGATGTGCTGCTGGCCGGCTTTCCGTGCCAGCCGTTCTCGCTGGCCGGGGTGTCGAAAAAGAATGCGCTGGGGCGCGCGCATGGCTTTGCCTGCGACACCCAGGGCACGCTGTTCTTTGACGTCGCGCGGATTATCGACGCCCGGCGACCGGCAATTTTTGTGCTGGAAAATGTCAAAAATTTAAAGAGCCACGACGGCGGGAAAACGTTCCGCATCATTATGCAGACCCTGGATGAGCTGGGCTACGACGTGGCGGATGCGCAGGATATGGGCGCGGATGACCCGAAAATTATCGACGGCAGGAATTTCCTGCCGCAGCACCGGGAGCGCATTGTGCTGGTCGGTTTCCGCCGTGACCTCAATCTGAAGGGTGATTTTACCCTGCGCGATATCCCCACCCTCTATCCTGCGCGTCGCCCGAGCGTCGCCGATCTGCTGGAGCCGGTGGTGGATGCAAAGTTTATCCTGACGCCGGTACTGTGGAAGTATCTCTACCGCTATGCCAAAAAGCACCAGGCGAAAGGGAACGGCTTTGGCTTCGGGATGGTTGACCCGACCAATCCGCACAGCGTGACCCGCACACTGTCGGCCCGCTACTACAAAGATGGCGCGGAAATTCTGATCGACAGAGGCTGGGACAGGGCGCTGGGCGAGCAGGACTTCGACGATCCGCACAACCAGCGTCACCGTCCACGACGTTTAACGCCGCGGGAGTGCGCCCGGTTGATGGGCTTTGAGACGCCGCAGGGCTACGGGTTCCGCATTCCGGTGTCGGACACCCAGGCTTATCGCCAGTTCGGTAACTCGGTGGTTGTTCCGGCGTTTGCGGCGGTGGCGAAACTGCTGGCCACGCGCATCAGCCAGGCGGTTAACCTGCGCCAGAGTGAGGCCGTCAATGACGGATGTGCACAATAAGGCCACGCGCAGTAAAAACATGCGCGCCATCGGCACGCGTGACACCGCCATCGAAAAGCGGCTGGCGGGCCTGCTGGCTGAGGCTGGCTTTGACTTCCGGGTGCAGGATGCCACGCTTGCCGGTCGGCCCGATTTTATCCTCGACCACTACCAGTGCATCATCTTTACCCACGGCTGCTTCTGGCATCATCACCACTGTTACCTGTTCAGGGTGCCGGCGACGCGCACCGACTTCTGGCTGGCGAAAATTGGCAGTAACGTGGCGCGCGACAAACGCGACGTCGCCGCGCTGAGCGCACAGGGCTGGCGGGTGCTGGTGGTCTGGGAGTGCGCGCTGCGCGGCAGGCTGAAGCTCAGTGACGCGGCGCTCAGTGAACGGCTGGAAGAGTGGATCTGCGGCGGCGGTGAAGCCGCGCAGATCGATACTCAGGGTATTCACCGGCTTACGACTTCTCCGCCCCGCAGCTCGCCGCAGGCTTAACCGGCCGCAGATATTTCCCCAGCGTCACCAGCACAACCGCGAAGATGATCACCCCAAGCGCCAGCCATTCGATAGTGGACAACGCCTCACCGCCGAAGCCGGTGCCGAGCAGCACGGCAACCACCGGGTTGACGTAGGCGTAGCTGGTCGCCACGGCAGGGGAGACGTTGCGGATCAGGAACATATAGGCATTGATCGCGATGACAGAGCCAAACAGCGCCAGGTACCCCACCGCCAGGAAGCCGGAGAGATCGGGCATCGCCGTGAGCGTTTCCCCGCGAAGCGTGGATGCCGTCAGCAGCACAATCCCCGCCGCCAGCATTTCGATAGCGCCTGCCATCATGCCGTCAGGGAGGGTGATGCGCGAGCCATAGACCGAGCCAAACGCCCAGCTCATTGAACCTATCAGGATCAGCAGCGCGCCCCACGGATTGCCGCTCAGGTTGCCTCCGCTGTTGAGCATCACGATCCCGGTCAGCCCAATGCCGATGCCCAGCCATTCGATCTTGCGGGTGCGGATGCCGAAAAGGCGGCTAAAGCACAGGGTGAACAGCGGCACCGTCGCCACCACCACCGCCGCGATGCCGGAGGGGACATTCTGATGCTCGGCCACCGTGACAAAGCCATTGCCGACGGCCAGCAGCAGCAGGCCGATCAGGGCGGCGTTGAGCATCGGACGCAGCGGCGGCAGCTTATGACCCCGCAGCAGCAGAAAGGCCATCAGCAGGATGCCCGCTGACAGGAAGCGAATGCCCGCCATCATAAGCGGCGGCCAGCTCTCCACGCCGATACGGATCACAAAGTAGGTGGAGCCCCAGATGATATACAGTGAAAACAGTGCTGCAGTGAGCGGTAGTAGCTGCCGGAAACGCATAATCCCTCGCGCGACAAAATAAAAAGGTTGCTGATAGTAAACGTTAAAACTATCCGCCTGGCGAGTCCTTTAATTGTGTCTTTGATGTGAATTATTTGTTGACGTCAGGTGGCTGTTTCAGGGTCTTCGCTTTTGCTCCATACTATTCGCTTAAATAGCAAAAAAAGAAGGATGAAGATTTTGGCAGGAAGTAGCTTATTAACATTGCTGGACGACATTGCCACCTTACTGGATGACATCTCGGTGATGGGAAAACTGGCGGCGAAAAAGACCGCCGGCGTGCTGGGCGATGATTTGTCACTCAATGCGCAGCAGGTCAGCGGGGTGCGGGCGAACCGCGAGCTGCCGGTGGTATGGGGCGTGGCGAAAGGTTCGTTTATCAATAAGGTGATTCTGGTGCCGCTGGCGCTGTTAATCAGCGCGTTTATTCCGTGGGCGATTACGCCGCTGCTGATGGTCGGGGGGGCGTTTCTCTGCTTCGAGGGGACGGAGAAAGTGCTCCACTGGCTGGAGGCGCGCAAAAAGCGCGATACGGCGGAAATGCGCCAGCAGCGGCTGGACGCGCTGGCGTCGCAAGATCTGAAGACTTTCGAGCGCGATAAGATAAAAGGCGCCATCCGAACGGACTTTATCCTCTCCGCAGAGATCGTGGCCATTACGCTTGGGATAGTCTCGCAAGCGCCGCTGCTTAACCAGGTTCTGATCCTCTCCGGCATTGCCATTCTGGTGACGGTTGGGGTCTACGGGCTGGTTGGCATTATCGTTAAGCTCGACGACATCGGCTACTGGCTGGCGGATAAATCAGGCGCGCTGGCAAAAGCGGTTGGCAACGGTTTGCTGGTGCTGGCGCCGTGGTTAATGAAGAGCCTGACGGTGGTGGGCACGCTTGCCATGTTCCTGGTAGGTGGCGGGATTGTGGTGCACGGCATCACGCCGCTGCATCATGCCATCGAACAGTTCGCGTCGGCTCAGGGGGCGCTGGTGGCGGCAACGCTCCCGACGCTACTCAACCTGGTGCTGGGCTTTATCATCG
>JAFACP010000052.1 GCA_023425455.1 Pseudomonadota bacterium
ACGCTGACCTGCCTCGAAGTGATGGCAGGCGGGGTGTCGAAAGGGCATGCGCTGGAGGCGGTAGCCAAACGGCTGGGCTACGACCTGAAAGACTGTATCGCCTTTGGCGACGGGATGAATGACGCCGAAATGCTGTCGATGGCGGGCAAAGGCTGCATCATGCAGAACGCGCATCAGCGCCTGAAAGACTTGCACCCTGAACTGGAAGTGATTGGCACTAACGCCGATAACGCGGTGCCGCACTATCTGCGCAAACTGTTCCTTGAATAATCTTCATTTGGTTATTTATTGCTCAGCCGTCAACTAAAGAGTTCGCTACAATGCCTCTCCTTCTTTCTCAGAGACAAGCATTGTGGCGCTACTCATTATCACCACTATCCTGTGGGCCTTCTCCTTTAGCCTGATTGGCGAATACCTTGCCGGTCACGTTGACAGCTACTTCTCGGTGTTGATGCGCGTGGGGCTGGCGGCGCTGGTGTTCCTGCCGTTTCTGCGTACGCGTGGACAATCGTTTAAAACCATCCTGCTTTACATGCTGGTGGGGGCGATGCAGCTCGGCATCATGTATCTGTTCAGCTTCCGCGCCTATCTCTACCTGAGCGTGTCGGAGTTCCTGCTGTTTACCGTGCTGACGCCGCTCTATATCACTCTGATTTACGATCTGCTCAGTAAGCGCCGTTTACGCTGGGGTTACGCCCTGAGCGCGCTGCTGGCCGTGGTGGGCGCCGCAATTATTCGTTATGACAAGGTGAGCGATCACTTCTGGACCGGGCTGATGTTCGTCCAGCTTGCGAATCTCAGCTTCGCGATTGGCATGGTGGGTTACAAACGTCTGATGGAAACCCGTCCGATGCCGCAGCATAACGCCTTTGCCTGGTTCTATCTGGGAGCCTGTATTGTCGCAGTGGCGGCGTGGTTTATGTTGGGTAATCCGCAGAAACTGCCTACCACTTCGCTGCAGTGGGGTGTGCTGATCTGGCTGGGCGTGGTGGCGTCCGGGCTTGGGTACTTCATGTGGAACTACGGCGCCACGCAGGTCGATGCCGGGACGCTGGGTATTATGAACAACGTGCATGTTCCGGCAGGCCTGCTGGTCAATCTGGCTATCTGGCAGGAGCAACCGCACTGGCCGAGCTTCATTATTGGGGGAACGGTGATCCTGGCTTCGCTGTGGGTACATCGCCACTGGGTCGCTCCGCGCTCCGCACAAACGGAAGATGGTCGCACGCGTGGTTCCGCGCTGAGCGAATAAACGCTTCGGTAATCGGCTGACGCTGCTCGCCGTCGCGCACCGCGGCGTACAGCCGGCTCCACAGTCCTTCACCCAGGGTTTTGGTGACCACCAGACCCTGGCGTTCAAAGCTCTCCACCACCCAGTGCGGCAGCGCCGCGATGCCCATTCTGGCGGCAACCATCTGAATCAACAGCAGGGTGTTATCCACGCTTTTCAGCTGTGGGCTGATGCCTGCCGGCTGCAGGAAGTGACGCCAGATGTCGAGGCGACTGCGCTGGACCGGGTAAATCAGCAGCGTTTCCGTCGCCAGGTCTTCCGGCGTAATACGCATTTTCGCGGCCAGCGGATGATCCGGCGCCAGCACCAGGCGCACTTCGTAATCAAACATCGGCGAATAGTGCAGTCCGCTGCGCGGCAGAATATCGGAGGTCATCACCAGATCCAGTTCACCCTGCTGGAGAGAGGGCTGTGGATCAAAGGTTACGCCGGATTTGAAGTCCATCTCCACCTGCGGCCACTTCTGGCGAAAGTTCTCAAGCGCGGGGGTCAGCCACTGAATACAGCTGTGACACTCAATGGCGATACGCAATTTGGTTTGCTGCGGCTCATTGCAGGATTGGAGGGCGCTGGCGATTTGCGGCAGCACCTGATTGGCCAGCTGCAGCAGGATTTCGCCCTGCGGCGTAAAGCGTAGCGGCTGGCTTTTACGGACAAAAAGACGAAAGCCAAGGCGTTGTTCCAGATCGCTAAACTGGTGAGAAAGGGCAGACTGGGTCTGGTGCAGCGTGGCCGCCGCCGCCGCGAGAGAGCCGCAGTTCCGCAACGCTTGTAGCGTTTTCAGGTGTTTTATCTCGATCATGAAAGTCCTTCACTCCGCCATGAACATTTTGCGCTTGAGGAATATACAGTACCTGCCAATTATAGATGTGTAAACATCTGGACGTCTAAATAGCAAATTTCTCAAGGGGCATACCATGACAATCCGCAACCATACTCTCGGTTTCCCTCGCGTCGGCCTGCGTCGTGAGCTGAAAAAAGCGCAAGAAAGCTACTGGGCGGGTAACACCACCCGTGAAGAACTGCTGGCAGTGGGCCGCGAGCTGCGCGCCCGCCACTGGGAACAACAGAAAAACGCGGGGATTGACCTGCTGCCGGTGGGTGATTTCGCCTGGTACGACCATGTTCTGACTACCAGCCTGCTGCTGGGCAATGTGCCGGCTCGTCATCAGAACAAAGATGGATCGGTCGATATCGATACCTTATTCCGCATTGGCCGTGGTCGTGCGCCCACCGGCGAGCCAGCGGCCGCAGCTGAAATGACCAAGTGGTTCAACACCAACTATCACTACATGGTGCCGGAGTTCGTCAAGGGTCAGCAGTTCAAACTGACCTGGAGCCAGCTGCTGGATGAGGTTGACGAAGCGCTGGCACTGGGCCACCAGGTGAAACCCGTGCTGCTGGGGCCGGTGACCTACCTGTGGCTGGGGAAAGTGAAAGGCGAGCAGTTTGACCGCCTGAGCCTGCTGAATGATATTCTGCCGGTGTACAAACAGGTACTGATTGAGCTGGGTAAACGCGGCATTCAGTGGGTGCAAATTGATGAGCCGGCGCTGGTGCTGGAGCTGCCGCAGGAGTGGCTGAACGCGTTCAAACCGGCCTATGACGCGCTGACCGGCCAGGTGAAGCTGCTGCTGACCACCTATTTCGAAGGCGTGACGCCGAATCTCGACACCCTCACCAGGCTGCCGGTTCAGGGGCTGCATGTTGATCTGGTGCACGGCAAAGATGATGTGGCTGAGCTGCATAAACGCCTGCCAGAAAACTGGCTGCTCTCCGCTGGTCTGGTCAACGGTCGTAACGTCTGGCGCGCCGATTTGACGGAGAAATATGCGCAGATTAAAGACATCGTCGGTAAACGTGAGCTATGGGTCGCCTCTTCCTGCTCCCTGCTGCACAGTCCAATCGATCTGAGCGTGGAAACCCGTCTGGATGCGGAAGTGAAGAGCTGGTTTGCCTTCGCCCTGCAGAAGTGTGAAGAGCTGGCTCTGCTGCGTGACGCGCTGAACAGCGGCGACACGGCAGCCATCAGCGCATGGAGCGCGCCGATTCAGGCACGTCGTTACTCCACCCGTGTGCACAACCCGGTGGTTGAGAAGCGACTGGCGGCCATCACTCCCCAGGACAGCCAGCGTCGGCACGCCTATAACGTCCGTGCCGAAGCCCAGCGCGCCCGTTTCAATCTGCCCGCGTGGCCGACGACGACCATCGGTTCCTTCCCGCAAACCACAGAGATCCGCGGCCTGCGCCTGGACTTCAGGAAGGGCAATCTCGACGCGGGGAACTACCGTACCGCCATCGCTGAGCACATTAAGCAGGCGATTGCCGAGCAGGTGCGCTTAGGGCTGGACGTGCTGGTGCACGGCGAAGCCGAGCGTAATGACATGGTGGAGTATTTTGGTGAACACCTGGACGGCTTTGTCTTTACCCAGAACGGCTGGGTGCAGAGCTATGGCTCGCGCTGCGTGAAGCCGCCGGTGGTCATTGGCGACATCAGTCGTCCGGAGGCGATCACCGTTGAGTGGGCGAAATATGCCCAGTCCCTGACCGACAAACCGGTCAAAGGCATGCTGACCGGTCCGGTGACGATCCTGTGCTGGTCCTTCCCGCGTGAGGATGTGACCCGCGAAACGATCGCGAAGCAGATCGCGCTGGCGCTGCGTGATGAAGTGGCGGATCTGGAGGCGGCGGGCATTGGCATCATCCAGATTGACGAACCGGCGCTGCGCGAAGGGCTGCCGCTGCGTCGTAGCGACTGGGATGCCTATCTGGCGTGGGGTGTGGAAGCCTTCCGCATTAACGCCGCAGTGGCGAAAGACGACACGCAGATCCACACCCACATGTGTTACTGCGAATTTAATGACATCATGGATGCCATCGCCGCGCTGGATGCTGACGTTATCACCATCGAAACCTCGCGTTCAGATATGGAGCTGCTGGAGTCGTTCGAGGAGTTTGATTATCCGAACGAAATCGGCCCGGGCGTCTACGACATTCACTCCCCGAACGTGCCAGACGTGGAGTGGATTGAAGCCCTGCTGCAGAAAGCGGCGCAGCGTATTCCGGCAGAGCGTCTGTGGGTGAACCCGGACTGCGGCCTGAAAACGCGCGGCTGGCCGGAAACCCGTGCCGCGCTGGCGAACATGGTGAAAGCGGCACAGAATCTGCGTCAGGCGTAAAACACCATCAGCCGGATAAGGTGAAGACGTTATCCGGCTGACTATCTGACAAGCCTGACGTTTGTCAGAACTATGCGGTTTTTTTCCCGCCGTGCTGGCTGAACCATGCCAGCGTTCTTTGCCAGCCATCTTTAGCGGATTCCGCGTGATAGCTCGGGCGGTAATCGGCATTGAACGCATGCCCCGCTTCCGGATACACCACGATATCGGCCTTTGCATTTGCCGCGCGTAATGCATGGCGCATCGTCTCGACCGTATCAAGCGGGATACCGGTGTCCTGGCCGCCATAGAGCCCCAGCACCGGTGCGTTGAGCGCGGTCGCGATATCAACAGGGTGTTTAGGGGAGTTCAGCGTCTTTTCACCGACCAGTTTGCCGTACCAGGCCACGGCTGCTTTCAGCTGCGGATTGTGCGCGGCATACAGCCAGCTGATGCGCCCGCCCCAGCAAAAGCCGGTGATCATCAGACGGTGGGGATCGCCGTCATTGCGCGCAGCCCAGCTGGCAACGTGGTCGAGATCGGCCAGAACCTGCGCATCAGGGACTTTTGCCACCAGGTTGCTGAGCAGCGTCGGAATATCGCTGTAATCATTCGGATCGCCCTGACGGAAATAGAGCTCTGGCGCGACGGCCAGGTAGCCCTCCTGCGCCAGCCTGCGGCACAGATCGCGAATATGCTCGTGAACGCCGAAAATTTCCTGCACCACGATGACGACCGGTAAAGGCCCCTCCACGGCTTTTGGCCGCGCGTGATAGGCAGGCATATTGTCGCCCTGCGTGGGAATGGAGGTCTCACCGGCACTGATTGCGTCTTCCGGGGTCGAGACGATGGTTGAAGCATGCGGGGCCGCAGCAGGTGCAAAACCGGTTTTTTCAGTCATGGCATTCTCCGTACCAATGAATTAGCGCAAAAATAAATATATACACAAAATCCTGCAACTTGCATAAAGGCGGTAAGCCTGAGAATCACCGCTGTCTCACGCAAGTCGGTGGCTGGCGTGAGCAGACGCAGCCTGCAGGATGACGCGTACAGACGCCAGATTTACAACCCACAGTGCCTCAAACGGTCTATCTTTTGTGCAATGCCGCCTGATACAAGGTTATTAATGTGACTTAAATCACTTTTCCGTGGAAATTAACTGCAATCATTTTCATTCATGGTGAGGCTCGTCACGAAATTAAGCTTATCGCTTCTGTAAAGTACCGTTTTACTTCTTCTGACAAACCGACCCACAGAGGAGTCACCTATGTCTAAGTCTGATGTTTTTCATCTCGGCCTCACCAAAAACGATTTACAAGGGGCTACGCTCGCTATCGTCCCTGGCGATCCTGAGCGTGTGGAAAAGATCGCCGCGCTGATGGATAAGCCGGTTAAGCTGGCATCCCATCGTGAATTTACCACCTGGCGCGCCGAGCTTGATGGCAAAGCGGTGATCGTGTGTTCGACGGGGATTGGCGGTCCGTCTACCTCTATCGCAGTGGAAGAGCTGGCGCAGCTCGGCATCCGTACCTTCCTGCGTATCGGTACTACCGGTGCTATCCAGCCGCACATCAACGTTGGCGACGTGCTGGTGACGACGGCGTCCGTGCGTCTGGACGGCGCCAGCCTGCACTTCGCGCCAATGGAGTTCCCGGCGGTGGCAGATTTCGACTGCACGACCGCACTGGTTGAGGCGGCGAAAGCCGTGGGCGCAACCACGCATGTGGGGGTGACCGCCTCTTCCGATACTTTCTACCCGGGCCAGGAGCGCTATGACACCTTCTCTGGCCGCGTGGTGAGCCGTTTCAAAGGCTCCATGGAAGAGTGGCAGTCTATGGGCGTCATGAACTACGAAATGGAGTCGGCGACTCTGCTGACCATGTGTGCAAGCCAGGGTCTGCGGGCGGGTATGGTGGCGGGCGTTATCGTCAACCGTACCCAGCAGGAGATCCCGAATGCTGAAACCATGAAGCAGACCGAAAGCCATGCGGTGAAAATTGTGGTGGAAGCGGCTCGTCGCCTGATCTAATCCTCACCTCTCAGATACAAGGCCGACGCGTTCGGCCTTTCTTTTTTGCGTAGCGACTCGCAGGAAAACCCTTTCAAACTGGACGTTTATACAGCACAATTCTATACCCTGAATACGACGCGCAGCAGGAAGGCGGCAAGGGCGTAAATTGCCTGATGCTTACACAAGTCAGTGACTGGAGTGAGCGCGCAGCCAACATACATGCCGCCTGAAGTATGACGGGTATATTTGTGCAGGCAATACGTTGATGCAGGGGGCATTGTGGATATCTCTATCCTGATTTATGCAGTGATTGCGCTGGCGGGCGCGGGGATCGGCTGGCTCTTCTCAGGCTACCAGCACGCGCAGCAAAAGGCCGATCAACTGGCTGAGCGTGAAGAGATTGTCGCTGAGTTAAGCGCGGCAAAACAACGGATTGCCCAAAATGAACACTGGCGTGATGAGTGCGAGCTGCTCAATAACGAGCTGCGAAACCTGCGCGATATCAACACCTCGCTCGAGGCCGATCTTCGGGAGGTGACGACCCGGCTGGAGTCCACTCAGCTGCACGCCGAAGACAAAATCCGCCAGATGCTCAACAGCGAGCAGCGCCTCAGCGAGCAGTTTGAAAACCTCGCGAACCGTATCTTTGAGCACAGCAACCGCCGGGTGGACGAACAGAACCGGCAGAGCCTGAATAGCCTGCTGACGCCTCTTCGGGAGCAGCTGGATGGCTTTCGCCGTCAGGTTCAGGACAGCTTTGGTCAGGAGGCGCGTGAACGCCATACCCTGGCGCATGAGATCCGCAATCTCCAGCAGTTGAATGCGCAGATGGCACAGGAGGCGGTTAACCTGACTCGCGCCCTGAAAGGGGATAACAAAGCGCAGGGCAACTGGGGAGAAGTGGTGTTGACCCGGGTTCTGGAGGCTTCCGGTCTGCGCGAAGGGTACGAATACGAAACGCAGGTCAGCATTGAAAACGATGCCCGCTCGCGGATGCAGCCGGATGTGATTGTGCGCCTGCCACAGGGCAAGGATGTGGTCATTGATGCCAAAATGACCCTCGTGGCTTACGAACGCTACTTTAATGCTGAAGACGACGTCACCCGCGAATCGGCACTGCAGGAACATATCGCGTCGGTGCGCAATCACATTCGTCTGCTGGGCAGGAAAGATTATCAACAGCTGCCGGGGCTCCGTTCGCTGGACTATGTGCTGATGTTTATTCCGGTTGAGCCCGCTTTCCTGCTGGCGCTCGACAGACAGCCCGAACTGATAACCGAGGCGCTAAAAAATAACATTATGCTGGTGAGTCCCACCACGCTGCTGGTGGCGCTGCGCACTATTGCGAACCTGTGGCGCTATGAGCATCAGAGCCGCAATGCACAGCAGATTGCCGATCGCGCCAGCAAGCTCTATGACAAAATGCGTCTGTTCGTGGATGACATGTCCTCGGTCGGGCAGAGCCTGGATCGCGCGCAGGATAACTATCGTCAGGCGATGAAGAAACTCTCTTCCGGGCGTGGCAACCTGCTGGCGCAGGCCGAGGCATTTCGCAGCATGGGGGTGGAGGTCAAACGCGAGATTAATCCGGAATTAGTTGAGCAGGCTACCGCGCAGGATGAGGAGTTCCGTTTGCGTGAAGAGGCCGGTGAGCAAAAGAAAGGCAGTGAAGACAACCGCTCAGGGGAGAATTCACCCCCCTTCTGAACCCTCAGCGCGTTTCATGCGCGGTGGTTGAAGCATAGGGCAAACGCCCCCAATCTGTTACACTTCACGAACATTTTACTGATGAGCAGGCTCTGAGATGGTTGACGATTCACAAGACACAACGCACTTTGGTTTTCAGACTGTTGCCAAAGCGCAGAAAGCTGACATGGTGGCCCACGTATTTCACTCTGTGGCGGCGAAGTACGATGTCATGAATGACCTGATGTCGTTCGGCATTCATCGTTTGTGGAAGCGTTTCACTATCGACTGCAGCGGCGTACGCCGTGGGCAAACGGTGCTGGATTTAGCCGGCGGTACGGGCGATCTGACTGCCAAATTCTCTCGTCTGGTCGGTGAAACCGGCCGTGTGGTGCTGGCGGATATCAACGACTCGATGCTGAAAATGGGACGCGAGAAGCTGCGTAACACCGGGGTGGTCGGTAACGTAGAATATGTGCAGGCGAATGCCGAAGCGCTGCCGTTCCCGGACAACACCTTTGACTGCATCACCATCTCATTTGGCCTGCGTAACGTGACGGATAAAGAGAAAGCGCTGCGTTCAATGTATCGGGTGCTGAAGCCAGGCGGACGCCTGCTGGTCCTTGAGTTCTCCAAACCGATTATCGAACCCCTGAGCAAAGCCTACGACGCCTATTCGTTCCACGTGCTGCCGCGTATTGGCGAGCTGGTGGCAAACGATGCGGAAAGCTATCGCTACCTTGCGGAATCCATCCGTATGCATCCGGACCAGGACACGCTAAAAGCGATGATGCAGGATGCCGCTTTTGAAAACGTCGAGTACTTCAACATGACGGCAGGTGTGGTCGCGCTGCATCGTGGTTACAAGTTCTGAGTGGAGGTCTTCTGTGCCCTTTAAACCTTTAGTCACCGCCGGCATCGAGAACGTACTGAATGCGTTTTTGTATCGCTCGCCTGCGTTGAACAGTGCACGTCAACGGCTTAACGGAAACGTTCTGCGTATCGTATTAAAAGAGTTCCCGACGCCGTTGGTGCTGGTATTCAGCGAGCGCCAGCTTGACGTGCTGGGGGAGTGGGAAGGCGAGGCTGACTGTTCGGTGATTACGCATATGCGCGTTTTACCAAAGCTGCGCGATCGCCAGCAGCTGACGGCGCTTATCCGCAGCGGTGAGCTGGAGGTTGAAGGCGATATTCAGGTGGTACAGAACTTTGTCGCGCTGAGCGATCTCGCTGAGTTTGACCCGGCAGAACTCCTTGCGCCGTATATCGGCGATATTGCCGCCGAAGGGATCGGCAAAGCCATCCGCGGCGGTACGGCGTTGATGCGCAAGAGCGCACAGCGCCAGCAGCGATACGTGGCTGAAGTGCTGACCGAAGAGTGGCGTGTGGCGCCTGGCGCGCTTGAAGTCGCATGGTTTGCGGAAGAGACTGCCGCTGTCGATCGTGCGGTTGATGCGCTCGCCAGACGACTGGAAAAACTGGAGGACAAATGACGCCAGGTGAAATTCGGCGCCTCTATTTTATCGTCCACACCTTTTTGAGTTACGGGCTCGATGAGCTTATACCCAAAATGCGTATCACGCTGCCGCTACGGATCTGGCGGCGGATGTTGTTCTGGATGCCAAATCGCCATAAAAATCAGCCGTTGGGTGAACGTCTGCGCCTGGCGCTGCAGGAGCTTGGCCCGGTATGGATCAAGTTTGGTCAGATGCTGTCGACGCGACGGGATCTCTTCCCGCCGCAAATAGCCGATCAGCTGGCCCTGCTGCAGGATCGGGTCGCTCCCTTTGACGGCGTACGTGCGAAGAAGCAGATCGAAGAGGCGATGGGCAATATTCCGGTTGAAAGCTGGTTTGATGATTTTGACATCCAGCCGCTGGCATCGGCCTCTATTGCTCAGGTCCATACCGCACGGCTGAAGGAGAATGGCAAAGAGGTGGTTATCAAAGTCATTCGCCCGGATATCCTGCCGATCATCAAAGCGGATATGAAGCTGATTTACCGTCTTGCGCGCTGGGTGCCTCGTCTGTTGCCTGATGGCCGCCGGCTACGCCCGATGGAAGTGGTGCGGGAATACGAAAAAACGTTGATCGATGAGCTTAACCTGCTCCGTGAAGCGGCAAACGCCATCCAGCTGCGCCGTAATTTTGAAGACAGCCCAATGCTGTATGTTCCTGAAGTCTATTCTGACTACTGCAGCCAGAACATGATGGTGATGGAGCGTATTTACGGTATTCCGGTTTCGGATGTGGTTGCGCTGGAAAGCCAGGGAACCAATATGAAATTGCTGGCCGAGCGCGGGGTTCAGGTCTTCTTTACCCAGGTTTTCCGTGACAGCTTTTTCCATGCAGACATGCATCCGGGCAACATTTTTGTGAGTTACGAACACCCGGAAAACCCGAAATATATCGGTATCGACTGCGGTATTGTTGGCTCGTTGAATAAAGAGGATAAGCGCTATCTTGCCGAGAACTTTATCGCTTTCTTTAACCGCGATTACCGCAAGGTGGCCGAGCTGCATGTCGATTCTGGCTGGGTTCCGCCGGATACCAACGTTGAAGAGTTTGAGTTTGCGATCCGCACCGTGTGTGAACCGATCTTTGAAAAGCCGCTGGCGGAGATCTCCTTCGGCCATGTGCTGTTAAACCTGTTCAACACCGCGCGCCGCTTTAATATGGAAGTGCAGCCGCAGTTAGTTTTACTGCAGAAAACATTACTTTACGTTGAGGGCGTAGGTCGTCAGCTCTATCCTCAGTTAGACTTGTGGAAAACAGCGAAACCTTTCCTTGAGTCCTGGATTAAAGATCAGGTTGGTCTTCCGGCGCTGGTGCGTTCTCTGAAAGATAAAGCACCTTTCTGGATTGAAAAAATGCCGGAGATCCCTGAGCTGGTTTACGACAGTTTGCGTCAGAGCAAGAATCTTCAGCACAGCATGGATAAAATCGCCCGCGAGCTGCAGTCCAGTCGCGTTCGTCAGGGGCAGTCACGGTATCTGTTCGGGATCGGTGCTACATTGCTGCTAAGCGGGACCTTACTGCTGATCAATCGTCCGGACTGGCAGATGATGCCAGCCTGGCTGATGGCGGGTGGGGTGGTTGTCTGGCTGGCTGGCTGGCGAAAAACGCGCTGAATTAGCGTCGCTATCACCGGGTTGCCTACGTATAATGCAACCTGACTAATTCATCATCTATCACTGAGGAATATGTATGGGTGGTATCAGTATCTGGCAATTGTTGATCATTGCCGTCATCGTCGTGCTGCTGTTTGGCACGAAAAAACTCGGTTCTATTGGTTCCGATCTTGGCGCATCCATTAAGGGCTTTAAAAAAGCCATGAACGATGATGAAGATAAGCAGGCTAAATCAGGACAGGACGCTGATTTTACTGCTAAATCCATCTCCGACAAGCAAGATGAAGCCAAAAAGGAAGATGCTAAACGTCACGATAATGAGCAGGTGTAATTCGTGTTCGACATCGGTTTTGGTGAGTTGCTGTTAGTGTTTGTGATTGGCCTGGTTGTCCTCGGGCCTCAGCGTTTGCCGGTAGCGGTGAAGACCGTTGCGGGCTGGGTGCGTGCGCTACGTTCGCTTGCAACCACCGTACAGAATGAGCTTGCGCAGGAGCTTAAGCTGCAGGAGTTTCAGGACAGCCTGAAAAAGGTTGAGAAAGCGGGTATGGATAACCTGACGCCGGAGCTGAAAGCCTCAATGGACGAGCTGCGTGAAGCGGCAGAATCGATGAAGCGCTCATACAGTGCCAACGATCCTGAAAAAGCGAGCGATGAAGCGAACACCATCCATAACCCGGTCGTGAAGGAGAGCGACGCGCAGCGCGAGGGCGTGACGCCTGCCAGCGCGGAGCATCAGGCCGCTACGCCTGAGCAGGTCCCGCAGGAAGCCGAAGTGAAAAAACAGGTACAGCCGGACGCGACAACCGTGAATGCGAAGGCGACTGACGATAACCTCGCCGCGCCCGTTTCCGAATCATCCCCCTCGTCGAGTGATAAAGCGTAAACATGGCAGTAGATGACACTCAACCGCTTATTACGCACCTGATTGAGCTGCGTAAGCGCCTGTTAAACTGCATTATTGCGGTTTGCATCATTTTCTTAGGGTTGGTCTATTTCGCCAACGATATCTACCAGGTGGTTTCTGCTCCGTTGATTAAGCAGATGCCGCTGGGCGCGACGATGATTGCAACGGATGTCGCTTCTCCGTTCTTTACCCCGATCAAGCTGACATTCTGGGTATCGCTTATCGCCTCCGCGCCCGTGATTTTGTACCAGGTCTGGGCGTTTGTGGCGCCAGCGCTGTACAAGCATGAGCGCAGACTGGTGGTGCCGCTGCTGGTCTCCAGTTCGTTGCTGTTTTACATCGGTATGGCGTTCGCCTATTTTGTCGTATTTCCGCTGGCCTTTGGCTTCCTGACGCACACCGCGCCAGAAGGGGTGCAGGTCTCCACCGATATCGCCAGTTACCTGAGCTTCGTTATGGCGCTGTTCATGGCCTTTGGCGTGGCGTTTGAAGTGCCGGTAGCCATTGTGCTGCTGTGCTGGGTTGGGGTCACCACGCCTGAAGATCTGCGAAAAAAACGCCCCTATATCCTGGTCGGCGCATTTGTGATTGGCATGATGCTGACCCCGCCGGATGTGTTCTCGCAGACCCTGCTGGCAATACCCATGTACTGCCTGTTTGAAGTCGGCGTGTTCTTCTCGCGCTTCTACGTCGGGAAAAGACGTCTGCCGGAAGAGGATGACGCCGGGTCGGAAAAGACCACTGAAGAGTAATATCAACCGCCCGTCAGGGCGGTTTTCATATGGGGATAAGCATGTTTGATATTGGCGTTAACCTGACAAGTTCGCAGTTTGCCAAAGACCATGATGAGGTGGTGGCTCGTGCTTTTGCGGCCGGGGTGCAGGGGCTGCTACTGACCGGCACCAGTT
>JAFACP010000127.1 GCA_023425455.1 Pseudomonadota bacterium
AGTACATCCACTATTACAACCACGAAAGAATAAAACAGAAATTGAAAGGCCTGAGTCCGGTAGAATACCGGACTCAGGCCCTGATAGCCGTTTAATATAGACCGTCCAATATTATGGGGTCAGTTCAAGCTGAGAGGTTTTTTTATTGCTTAACCTTTAATGGCTTTCAGCAGGTAATCAAGGATGTCGCCAGTCTTGATCATCTGTTTCTCGCCGTTACGACGGTATTTGTATTCAATGTCGTCGTTGTCGAGGTTACGATCGCCGATAATCACCGTATGCGGAATGCCAATCAGCTCCATATCCGCGAACATCACGCCCGGACGCTCTTTACGGTCGTCCATCAGCACGTCGATACCCTGAGCGCGCAGCTCGCCATACAGTTTTTCAGCCAGCTCCTGAACGCGGTAGGATTTGTGCATGTTCATTGGCAGGATGGCAACCTGGAAGGGCGCAATGTTGTCAGGCCAGACAATGCCACGCTCGTCGTGGTTCTGTTCAATAGCTGCTGCCACCACACGGGTGACCCCGATCCCGTAGCAACCCATGGTCAGGATCTGGTTACGACCATCTTCCCCCTGAACGGATGCGTTCAGCGCGCGTGAGTATTTATCGCCCAGCTGGAAGATATGGCCCACTTCGATCCCGCGCTTAATCATCAGCGTACCCTGGCCATCCGGGCTTGGATCGCCGGCCACCACGTTACGGATATCAGCCACTTCTGGCGTCGCGGTGTCGCGATCCCAGTTGATGCTGAAGTAGTGCTTACCGTCGATATTGGCACCTGCGGAGAAGTCGCTCATGGCGGCGACGGTGCGGTCAATAACTACAGGTACCGGCATATTAACCGGTCCGAGAGAACCAGGACCGGCGTTCACAACCGCACGGATTTCCGCTTCAGTTGCGAAAGTCAGCGGGCTGGCTACCTGCGGCAGTTTCTCCGCTTTGACTTCGTTCAGTTCGTGATCGCCACGTACCAGCAGCGCAACCAGCGGGTATGCGCTGCCTTCGGTCGCTTTAACCAGCAAGGTTTTCACCGTTTTTTCGACCGGCAGGTTGAACTGCGCGATCAGCTCGGCGATGGTTTTCGCATCAGGCGTATCAACCAGTTTCATCTCTTCGGTTGCTGCAGCTCGCGGCGCGGCAGGTGCCAGAGCTTCGGCAAACTCGATGTTTGCTGCGTAATCGGAAGAGTCAGAGAAGATCACGTCATCTTCACCGCTCTGTGCCAGCACCTGGAATTCATGGGACGCGCTACCGCCGATCGAGCCGGTGTCTGCCTGTACGGCACGGAAATCCAGCCCCATGCGGGAGAAGATTTTGCTGTAGGCCTCGTACATTTTGTCGTAGGTCTCCTGCAGCGATTCCTGAGAGGTATGGAAAGAGTAGGCATCTTTCATCAGGAACTCACGCGAGCGCATCACGCCAAAACGCGGACGAACTTCGTCACGGAACTTGGTCTGGATCTGGAAGAAGTTCAGCGGCAGCTGTTTGTAAGAGCTCAGCTCATTACGGATCATGTCGGTAATGACTTCTTCATGAGTGGGGCCGAGAACAAACGGACGATCGCCACGGTCCACAAAACGCAGCAACTCCGGACCATACTGCTCCCAGCGACCGCTCTCCTGCCACAGGTCAGCGGGCTGCACCACGGGCATAGACACCTCGATTGCACCGGCGTTGTTCATCTCTTCACGCACGATGTTTTCGACTTTTTTCAGGACGCGCAGGCCGGTCGGCAGCCAGGTATATAAACCGGAGGCCAGCTTACGGATCATCCCGGCGCGCAGCATCAGCTGATGGCTGATCACTTCGGCGTCGGCAGGTGTCTCCTTCAGAGTGGAGAGCAGATATTGGCTAGTACGCATGTTGTTACGGTTCCATTTCGACGATTGGAACAGGCTGAAACGCCAGCCTGACACAAAAAAAGTGGTTTAGTTTACCAGTGTGGCAAAGATGCCAAAAGAGAGGAGGGTAAAATTACCTGGGTTCCAGGGCAAAGACTTCAAATCCGGCCTCAGTGACGCGCCAGCGCACGTTGAAATCCAGTAGCCAGACGGCATAGGTTTTCCCGCTCTCTTCCTCTTTACGGTAAGCCGGACGCGGATCCTGGGCCAGCACTTCAACGATAAACTCGCGCAAGCGGGGGTAACGCTTTTCAAGCTGACACAGGGACGTGACCAGCTCGGGTGCGAAATAAACGGGCATCTCTGCCTGCGGAGCATGTTGGGCATAGCTCGCACGCGCTTCAGGCAGGGCTTCCGCGAAAGGCAGATACGGCTTGATGTCGATAACCGGCGTACCGTCAACGAGATCGAGGCTGCCGAGCTCCAGTACGACCTGATCTTTATGGCAACGAATGCCGCGCAGTTCGACCAGCGACATGCCGATCGGGTTTGGACGAAAAGTCGAACGGGTTGCAAAGACCCCCATTCTGCTATTGCCGCCCAGGCGAGGCGGGCGTACGGTGGGACGCCAGCCACCTTCCATGGTCTGGTGGAAGACAAACACCACCCACAGATGGCTAAAAGCGTCGAGTCCGCGCACCGCATCGGCCTGATTATAAGGTGCCAGCAGATGCAGTTCGCCACCGCTGCTTTTCACCAGCCCAGGCTGGCGCGGTACGGCGAACTTCTCTTTGTACGGTGAACGGATAACGCCTATCTGCCCGAACTGAAATGCACTCATTTCGCCGTGATGTTCAGCGCGGAACCGATACATACCGCCTGGCGGTAGCAGCCCGGCGTGCCGCTGGTCACTTCACAGCTATGCAGCAGAACCGCATTGGCTTTCATTTTTGCCGCATTAATCTGCAGGCGCTTGCGGGCCGTCGGGATATTCGGTGGGGAGTCCTGGTTGGTCGCCTGACAGGATTCACCGCTCACTTCTCCCAGCTCACGGAACGGTTTGCCCACAAGATCGTCGGCTTTAGTGATAATACGTACCGGCGCAGGGCGAGGCGCTTTCGGTTTTGCTGGCTCCGCTTTTGGCGGGGTTGCAGTGCTTTGAACAGGTTCAACAGGAGATCTGCTTAGCATAGAACAGCCGCTCAGCATCAGTGCTAAAAGACAGATCGGTAAAGCACGCATAATAATTCCTCAGTGGATAATCAAAACGTCAGGTATTGAATCAGTTGCCTGCATAAATGACAAGACGGGCATAAGCCCGTCCTGATGATATTACACTGCGGTAAGATTACCAGCCTTTAACAGCGCCGCCGTTAAACACCTTGTTGGCTTCCTGGTAAACTTCGTCAGACTGATACGCCTGCACGAATTTCTTCACGTTTTCCGCGTCTTTGTTGTCTTCGCGGGTCACGATCAGGTTAACGTACGGGGAATCTTTGTCTTCAACGAAGATGCCGTCTTTCGCTGGCGTCAGGCCAATCTGGCTGGCGTAAGTGGTGTTGATCACCGCCAGCGCAATCTGCGCATCATCCAGCGAGCGTGGCAGCTGAGGCGCTTCCAGTTCAACAATTTTCAGATTTTTCGGGTTCTCGGTAACGTCCAGAACGGTCGGCAGCAGGCCTACACCGTCTTTCAGTTTGATCAAGCCCACTTTCTGCAGCAGCAGCAGAGAGCGGCCGAGGTTGGTTGGATCGTTAGGAACCGCGACCTGCGAACCTGGCTGCAGCTCGTCCAGCGATTTAATTTTCTTGGAGTAGCCGGCAATCGGATAAACGAAGGTGTTACCCACAGCAACCAGCTTGTAGCCACGATCTTTGATCTGCTGATCAAGATACGGCTTGTGCTGGAAGGCGTTGGCGTCGATATCGCCTTTGCTCAACGCTTCGTTCGGCAGAACGTAGTCGTTAAAGGTCACCAGCTCAACGTCCAGACCATATTTCTCTTTCGCCACTTTCTGTGCGACTTCGGCAACCTGCTGTTCAGCACCGACGATAACGCCCACTTTGATGTGGTTCGGATCTTTTTCGTCCTGACCGCAACCCACCAGTGCCAGAGAGCCGATCAGCGCGCCTACCGCTGCAAAGGTCTTAAATTTAAACGCCATGTTTTATCCTTAACTCGTCGAGTTTGTGTTGTGTGTAACGTTATTTGTGAGTCACAGCCCGGACGATATGATCGCCAGAGAACTGAATTACGTAAACCAGAACAACCAGTAATACCAGAACAGTATTCATCACCGTGGCGTTATAGCCAATATAGCCGTACTGATAACCGATCTGGCCGAGACCGCCAGCGCCAACGGCACCGCCCATCGCAGAATAACCGACCAGCGTGATAAGCGTAATAGTGGCGGCATTCACCAGGCCCGGCAGCGCTTCAGGCAGCAGAACTTTGCGTACGATCTGCATCGGCGTAGCGCCCATAGCGCGAGACGCTTCAATCAGCCCGGTCGGGATCTCCAGCAGGGCGTTTTCCACCATGCGGGCAATAAACGGTGCTGCTCCTACGGTCAGTGGCACAATGGCGGCCTGCAGGCCAATTGAGGTTCCGACGATCACGCGCGTGAACGGGATCATCCAGACCAGCAAAATAATGAACGGTATAGAACGGAAGATATTCACCAGCGCGGAGAGGGTGCGATATAACCTGGCGTTCTCAATGATCTGCCCTGGACGAGTCACGTACAGCAGCACGCCGACAGGCAGACCAATAACAAAACCAAAGAAACCCGATACGAAGGTCATTGCCAGCGTTTCCCACACGCCGCGAACCAGTAGCCACATCATCGGCTCAGACATAACCCAGTACCTCTACTTTTACGTGATGTTCCTGCAGCCAGGCGATCGCTGACTCTGTTTCCTGTTGTGTGCCGTGCATTTCCGTCAGCATGATGCCGAACTTCACGCCACCGGCGTAATCCATCTGCGCGCTGATGATGTTGTTGTTGACGTTGAAGCGGCGTGCGGTTTCAGAGAGCAACGGTGCGTCTACGGACTGACCGGTGAACTCCATACGCAGCATTGGAACGCTGTCGCTGTGCGGCTCGGCTTTCAAACGCTGCAGATAATCTTCCGGAATATCCAGATGCAGCGTTGACTGAATGAACTGCTGCGCCAGCGGTGTTTTTGGATGCGAGAATACTTCGCTGACCGTGTCCTGCTCAATCAACTCACCGTTGCTGATCACGGCTACACAGTCACAGATGCGTTTAACCACATCCATCTCATGCGTAATCAGCAGAATGGTCAGGCCCAGACGGCGGTTAATGTCTTTCAGCAGTTCCAGAATCGAACGCGTTGTCGCCGGATCTAAGGCGCTGGTGGCTTCATCACAGAGCAGTACTTTAGGGTTGCTCGCCAGCGCGCGGGCAATCGCGACACGCTGTTTTTGTCCGCCGGAGAGGTTGGCCGGGAAACTGTCGTGTTTATCGCCTAATCCTACCAGCTCAAGCAGTTCGGTGACGCGACGTTTGATCTCGTCTTTAGGCGTGTTGTCCAGTTCCAGTGGCAGCGCGACGTTACCGAACACGGTGCGGGAAGCCAGCAGATTAAAGTGCTGGAAAATCATGCCAATCTGGCGACGTGCCTTGGTTAACGCTTTCTCTGAGAGGGTAGTAAGCTCCTGACCGCCGACTTCGACGCTGCCCTGACCTGGACGCTCAAGGAGGTTAACACAACGGATCAGCGTACTTTTACCCGCACCCGATGCGCCAATGACGCCATAAATTTGACCGGCAGGGACATGCAGGCTGACGTTATTCAGCGCCTGAATGGTTCTGTTCCCCTGCTGGAACACTTTGGTGATATTGGAAAGTTTAATCATTAGATTATTTTTATCGTATGTAAGTTAGCCGTGGCATTTTCTTCTGCCAGATACGGGTGATGACCGTAAACAAAATGGATGTTAAGGCATCCAGACGTCTAAATCAATCCAACTCTGAACGATGAGCACTTTATTGCTCTGCAATTCATGAGATACTAGCTGAACATGCCTTTTTCAGGAGCAAACCGGTGGCAAAATCAGTACCCGCAATTTTTCTCGATCGTGATGGCACTATTAATGTGGATCACGGTTATGTTCATGAGATTGATGAGTTCGAGTTTATCGAAGGCGTAATAGATGCAATGCGCCAGCTGAAAGAGATGGGCTATGCGCTGGTGGTGGTCACTAACCAGTCCGGTATTGCTCGCGGGAAATTTACCGAAGCGCAATTCGAGACGCTGACCGAATGGATGGACTGGTCTTTGGCTGATCGCGGCGTTGATCTCGATGGTATCTATTATTGTCCGCATCATCCGCAGGGCAGCGTAGAGGAATATCGCCAGACATGTGACTGCCGCAAGCCGCATCCGGGAATGCTTATCTCTGCACAGACGTTTTTGCACATAGATATGGCGGCTTCTTATATGGTGGGCGACAAACTGGAAGATATGCAGGCCGCAACCGCTGCTGGCGTTGGCACCAAAATATTAGTTCGTACGGGTAAACCGGTAACGCCGGAGGCTGAAAATGCCGCTGATTGGGTTATTAATAGTCTCGCAGAACTGCCAAAAGAGATTAAAAAGCGCCAAAAATAGGCGTTTTGTCGAAAAGATGAGCGGTTGAAATAAAAATGTATTTTTCCGCTTGTCATTCCCCGGAAGCGCCCTATAATGCGCCTCCATCGACACGGCGGATGTGAATCACTTCACACAAACAGCCGGTTCGGTTGAAGAGAAAAATTCTGAAATTCAGGGTTGACTCTGAAAGAGGAAAGCGTAATATACGCCACC
>JAFACP010000150.1 GCA_023425455.1 Pseudomonadota bacterium
GACTGGTAGCGGCAAAACCGCAGCATTCTCGCTGCCGCTGCTGAACAACATCGATCCGGACCTGCGTGCACCGCAGATCCTCGTCCTGGCTCCGACCCGTGAACTGGCTGTTCAGGTTGCGGAAGCGATGACGGAATTCTCTAAACATATGCGCGGCGTAAACGTGGTTGCTCTGTACGGCGGCCAGCGTTATGACGTGCAGTTACGCGCCCTGCGCCAGGGTCCACAGATTGTTGTCGGTACGCCGGGCCGTCTGCTGGATCACCTGAAGCGCGGTACGCTGGATCTCTCTAAACTGAGCGGTCTGGTTCTGGATGAAGCCGACGAAATGTTGCGTATGGGCTTTATCGAAGACGTTGAAACCATCATGGCGCAGATCCCGGAAGGTCATCAGACCGCTCTGTTCTCTGCAACGATGCCTGAAGCTATCCGTCGTATTACCCGCCGCTTTATGAAAGAGCCGCAGGAAGTACGCATTCAGTCCAGCGTTACGACGCGTCCTGATATCAGCCAGAGCTACTGGTCTGTGTATGGTATGCGTAAAAATGAAGCGCTGGTACGTTTCCTGGAAGCGGAAGACTTTGATGCGGCGATCATCTTCGTGCGCACCAAAAATGCGACTCTGGAAGTTGCCGAAGCGCTGGAGCGCAACGGTTACAACAGCGCAGCACTGAACGGCGACATGAACCAGGCTCTGCGTGAGCAGACGCTGGAGCGCCTGAAAGACGGTCGTCTGGATATCCTGATTGCAACCGACGTGGCAGCACGTGGTCTGGACGTTGAGCGTATCAGCCTGGTTGTGAACTACGACATTCCAATGGACTCTGAGTCTTACGTTCACCGTATTGGTCGTACAGGTCGTGCCGGTCGTGCCGGCCGCGCGCTGCTGTTCGTTGAAAACCGCGAACGTCGTCTGCTGCGTAACATCGAACGCACCATGAAGCTGACCATTCCAGAAGCTGAACTGCCAAACGCAGAACTGCTGGGCAAACGCCGCCTGGAGAAATTCGCCGCGAAAGTCCAGCAGCAGCTGGAGAGCAGCGATCTGGATCAGTACCGCGCACTGCTGGCAAAAATTCAGCCGACCGAAGAAGGTGAAGAGCTGGATCTGGAAACCCTGGCAGCGGCACTGCTGAAAATGGCGCAGGGCGAACGTACTCTGATCGTCCCACCAGACGCGCCAATGCGTCCACGTCGTGAGTTCCGTGACCGTGACGATCGTTTCGAACGTCGTGGCGACCGCAACGACCGTGGTCCGCGTCCAGAGCGTGAAGATCGTCCACGTCGTGAGCGTCGTGACGCTGGCGAAATGGAGCTGTATCGTATTGAAGTGGGTCGTGATGATGGCGTTGAAGTCCGTCATATCGTTGGCGCGATCGCTAACGAAGGCGACATCAGCAGCCGTTACATCGGTAACATCAAGCTGTTCGGTTCCCACTCTACCATTGAGCTGCCAAAAGGCATGCCGGGTGAAGTACTGCAGCACTTTACTCGCACCCGCATCCTGAACAAGCCAATGAACATGCAGCTGCTGGGTGACGCGCAGCCACGTCCTGACCGTGGCGGTGAACGTCGTGGCGGTGGTCGCGGCTTCGGTGGCGAGCGTCGTGAGGGGGGGCGTAGCGAAGGTCGTCGTTTCTCCGGCGAACGTCGTGAAAACCGTGGTCCACGTCGTGAAGAAGGCACCAGCCGTCGTCGTTTCGGCGACGCGTAAGCCTTACGTCACTCACGTAAAGTAATATATACAGCCCTGATAAAAACTATCGGGGCTTTTTTTATTTCTTTTGTACTCTTGTACTGGTACAGTGCGACGCACTAACGTGCAGTACCCAAATTTTTGACTGGAGAAATGGCTGTATGGCGACACTTACCACCACACAAACGTCACCTTCGCTGCTGGGGGGCGTGGTGATCATCGGCGGAACCATTATTGGCGCAGGCATGTTCTCTCTGCCGGTGGTGATGTCCGGTGCGTGGTTTTTCTGGTCGCTGGCTGCGCTGATCTTCACCTGGTTCTGTATGCTTCATTCGGGGCTGATGATCCTCGAAGCCAACCTCAATTACCGCATTGGTTCGAGCTTCGACACCATCACTAAAGATCTGCTGGGCAAGGGCTGGAACCTGGTAAACGGGCTCTCGATCGCCTTTGTTCTCTATATTCTGACCTACGCGTACATCTCCGCGAGCGGCTCGATTCTGCATCACACTTTTTCCCAGGTGTCGCTGAACGTTCCTGCGCGTCTGGCCGGGCTGATGTTTGCGCTCGGCGTGGCATTTATCGTCTGGATGAGCACGAAAGCGGTCAGCCGGATGACGGCCATTGTGCTGGGGGCAAAAGTGATCACCTTTTTCCTGACCTTCGGCAGCCTGCTGGGACATGTCACCCCGGCTACGCTTTTTAACGTGGCGGAAACCAACACCGCCTACACCCCATACCTGTTGATGACTCTGCCGTTCTGCCTGGCATCGTTTGGTTATCACGGCAATGTGCCGAGTCTGATGAAGTATTACGGTAAAGATCCGCGCACCATCGTGAAGTGTCTGGTTTACGGCACGCTGCTGGCGCTGGGGCTGTATGTTATCTGGTTGCTGGGGACGATGGGCAATATCCCGCGTCCTGAATTTATCGGGATTGCGCAGAAGGGCGGCAACATTGATGTGCTGGTCCAGGCGCTGAGCGGTGTGCTGAACAGCCGCAGCCTGGATCTGCTGCTGCTGGTGTTCTCGAACTTCGCTGTCGCAAGCTCTTTCCTCGGCGTGACGCTGGGTCTGTTCGACTACCTGGCGGATCTGTTTGGCTTTGATGATTCGGCGACGGGACGCTTTAAAACCGCGCTACTGACCTTCCTGCCGCCGGTGGCGGGTGGGCTGATGTGGCCTGATGGCTTCCTGTATGCCATCGGCTATGCCGGGCTGGCGGCGACCGTCTGGGCGGCGATTGTGCCTGCGCTGCTGGCGCGTAAATCCCGCCAACGCTTTGGCAGCCCTAAATTTCGCGTCTGGGGCGGAAAACCAATGATTGTGCTGATTCTGCTGTTTGGTATTGGCAACGCGCTGGTACACGTGCTGTCGAGTTTTAACCTGTTGCCTGTGTACTCGTAAACCTCATGCCCGGTGGCGCTACACACCGGGCATGCACTGCAGGCCGGATAAGACATAGCTGCCATCCGGCAAAACAGCGGCCTATCCCACCAGCTCCTCTTTCACCTGCATTGCCAGCTCAAACGAGTGCAACCGCGCCTGGTGATCGAAGATTTGCCCGTTAACCATAATCTCATCCGCCTGCGTTTCGCGCAGCACCGCGTCCAGCCCGTGACGAACTTTCGCCTTATCACCCACCAGAGACATGCTCAGCGCCTGCTGTACGCCGTACTGCTCGGAAGCAGACCACAGTTGATGCATATTCTCAACGGGCGGCGGCAGCTGGCCTGTTTCGCCGCGGCGTAGCTTCACAAACGCCTGTTGCATGGAGGTGAACAGGAATTCCGCGTCGCGGTTACTGTCGGCGGCGATGATGTTAATGCAGACCATCGCATACGGTTTTTCGAGGCGCGCCGACGGTTTGAAATGGGTGCGATAGAGATGCAGCGCCTGGTGCAACATGTCAGGGGCAAAATGCGAGGCAAAAGCAAACGGCAGGCCGAGCTGGGCGGCCAGCTGGGCGCTGTAGAGGCTGGAGCCTAAAAGCCAGACCGGGATCTTTTCGCCATAGCCGGGGACCGGGCGAACCTGCGGGTTCGGGTCATGGGCATCAAACCAGTCCACCAGTTCGGCGACATCGCGGGGGAAGTTGTCGATATCACCGCTCATATGGCGTCGCAGGGCGCGCATTGTTGGCTGATCGCTGCCCGGCGCGCGGCCGAGGCCTAAATCGATGCGTCCGGGATAGAGTGTATTCAGGGTGCCAAACTGCTCGGCAATCACCAGTGGCGCATGGTTTGGCAGCATGACGCCACCGGAACCGAGGTGCAGAGTGCTGGTGTTTGCCGCCAGATAGCCAATCAGCACTGAGGTTGCGGCGCTGGCGATACCCACCATATTGTGGTGCTCGGCCAGCCAGTAGCGGTGGTAGCCACGCTTTTCAGCCAGCCGGGCAAGATCCAGCGAGTGAGCGAAGGCGTCGCCTGCCCGGGAGCCTTGCGGGATCGGTGCCAGATCGAGTACCGAAAAGGGGAGGGTTTTATCAGTCATAACAGCTCACTTTGTCGACGGTGAATCGTTTAATAGTGCATGAAAACGTCATAACCGTTGTTAACAAAGTGAGCTTTTACACTTCAGCCTCTAGACCTGCAGCTCCAGTCCGGCAAGCCGTTTCCAGTAGCCATTGCAGTCGTTGTTGGCGGTGAGTGGCAGCGGGGCGGCGCCGTTCTCATTGGCGCGGAAGGCGTCCAGCATGCTGAACACGCTGGTATCCAGCGGCGACAGACGCACCATATCCACCAGCCCCTCCATTGATGCCAGCTCGTTACCGAGGTTGTATACATAGCCGCTCATGGTCTGGATGCCGTTCAGGACGAATACCTGCTGATCCTCCTGCGACAGCATGCTGCGCCCGTTCGGGTACTTGATGCAGCAGGTTTCGCACTCATCTTTCGCGCGATCTTCGGAGCGAGCCGTAAAGCAGCGTGCAGAGTAGGCCAGTGGCAGATGCCCGTAACTCAGCAC
>JAFACP010000153.1 GCA_023425455.1 Pseudomonadota bacterium
GGTTTTCCCAGGTCGGGTCGCTGACCCATACCCCGGAATCCGGGAAATATTTTTTCAGGAAATCAGCGCCCACTTTCAGCGCACCCGAGCCGCCCAGCGTCTGAATGGTTGCCACGCGTTGTTCCGTCAGCACCGGGTGACTCGCACCAAACAGCAAGGGCGCAAGGGTGTTTCGGTAGGCATTGAGCCCTTCCATCGGCAGATAGAGCGATGCGCCGTGTGGGGCGGCATTGAGACGCGCTTCGGCTTCGGCCACGGCCTGCAGCTGAGGAATGATACCGTCCTCGTTGTAATACAGGCCAATGCTGAGGTTCACTTTGTCGCTGCGAGGATCTTCTTTAAAACGCTCCATTAAGGAGAGAATGGGGTCGCCGGCGTAGGCGTCAACTTTCTGAAACACGCGATGGTTCTCCGGAATTCGATGAGGCAGGGTTTTCCACAATAAACCGGATATGGCAGAAGATCGAGAGGATGTTAATAAAGCTGAAGTGAGGAGAAATTCCGCACTCCAGCCATGGCGTCAGTCAATGTACTTCATCGCCACCCGCGAGGTCAGGCGCGTGATAAGTTCGTAAGCACTCACATTCGTAATTTCAGCGATGCGTTCAACGGGGAGGCCTTCCCCCCACATCACCACGTCGTCGCCGGCCCGGTCGCGGGCATCCGGCCCCAGATCGACGCAAATCATATCCATCGCCACCCGACCGACAATCGTCACTTCGCGGCCATTCACCAGCACCGGCGTGCCGGACGGCGCAGCGCGGGGGTAGCCGTCACCATAGCCCATCGCCACGACGCCCAGCCGGGTATCGCGCTCGCTCACCCAGGTACCGCCGTAGCCGACCGGCTCACCGGCCTTGTGCTCGCGAACGGCAATCAGCTGCGAGACCAGCGACATCACCGGCAGGAAGCCAAAATCGGCCCCGCGGGATTGTCCTTCGAGCGGCGACACGCCATACAGGATAATGCCCGGACGTACCCAGTCGAAGTGCGACTGCGGCCACAGCAAAACGCCGCCGGAGGCGGCAATCGAGCGCATCCCTGGCTTGCCTTCGCAGAAGGTGTTGAAGATATCGAGCTGGCGCTCGGTCGCCCCGCTTTCGGGCTCATCTGCCCGTGCGAAATGGCTCACGATATTCACCGGCTGGCGCACATTCTTACACTGACAGAGGCGCTGATAAAATGCCTGCGCCTCTTCCGGTCGAACGCCCAGGCGGTGCATTCCGGTGTCGAGCTTCATCCATACGGTGACCGGTTCGCGCAGTTCAGCTGTTTCGAGGGCAGCAAGCTGCTCTTCGTTATGCACCGCCGTATGCAGATGCATCTCGGCGATGGTTGGCAGATCTGCCGCGTCAAAGAAGCCTTCAAGCAGCAGAATGGGTTGGCTGATACCGCCTTCCCGCAGGCGCAGTGCCTCTTCGAGACGGGCGACGCCAAAGGCGTCGGCATCGGGGAGCGTTCGCGCGGTCTCAGGAAGACCGTGTCCGTAAGCGTTCGCTTTCACGACTGCAACGAGTTTGCTGGCAGGCGCCAGTTCACGCAGACGTTGCAGGTTGTGTCGCAGAGCGCGGCGGTTAATAACAACAGTTGCCGCTTGCATTTCAAATCCTTATTCGTCGTCGTACTGCGGCCCCGCGTAGTTATCAAAGCGCGACCATTGACCATTAAACGTCAGACGCACCGTGCCAATCGGGCCGTTACGCTGCTTACCGATAATAATTTCGGCGATCCCTTTCAGGTCGCTGTTTTCGTGATACACCTCATCACGGTAAATAAACATGATTAAGTCGGCATCCTGCTCGATTGAGCCGGATTCACGCAGGTCGGAGTTGACCGGGCGTTTGTCGGCACGTTGTTCCAGCGAGCGGTTTAGCTGGGAGAGCGCCACCACCGGAACCTGCAGCTCTTTCGCCAGCGCCTTCAGCGAGCGGGAGATCTCGGCGATCTCAAGCGTACGGTTGTCGGAAAGCGACGGCACGCGCATCAACTGGAGGTAGTCGATCATAATCAGGCCGATCCCGCCATATTCACGGGCGATACGCCGCGCGCGGGAGCGCACTTCGGTGGGCGTCAGGCCGGAGGAGTCATCGATATAAATATTCCGTTTTTCCAGCAAAATGCCCATGGTGCCGGAGATCCGCGCCCAGTCTTCGTCATCGAGCTGGCCGGTACGAATGCGGGTCTGATCGACCCGCGACAGCGAGGCCAGAGAACGCATCATGATCTGTTCTGATGGCATCTCAAGACTAAAGATCAGTACCGGTTTATCCTGCAACATCGCTGCGTTTTCGACGAGGTTCATCGCAAATGTCGTTTTACCCATCGACGGACGCGCAGCAACAATGATCAAATCCGATGGCTGCAGGCCGGCGGTTTTCTTGTTCAGATCGTCATAGCCGGTATTCACCCCGGTCACACCGTCGTGTGGCTGCTGGAACAGCTGTTCGATACGCGCAACGGTGGCGTCGAGCACATCGGCGATATTTTTTGGCCCTTCGTCTTTATTCGCGCGGCTTTCGGCAATTTTAAAAACGCGAGATTCGGCTAAATCCAGCAGATCTTCGCTGCTGCGACCCTGCGGGTCGAAACCGGCCTCGGCGATTTCGTTGGCCACGGAAATCATCTCGCGAACAACGGCACGTTCACGCACAATGTCCGCATAGGCACTGATGTTCGCCGCACTTGGCGTATTTTTTGACAGTTCAGCCAGATAGGCGAAACCGCCGACGCTGTCCAGTTGTCCCTGACGTTCCAGCGATTCCGCGAGGGTGATCAGGTCTATCGGGCTGCCCGACTCCTGCAGGCGCGCCATTTCGGTGAAGATATGGCGGTGCGGACGGGTATAGAAATCGTCAGACACGACGCGCTCGGCGACATCGTCCCAGCGTTCGTTATCCAGCATTAAACCGCCCAACACCGACTGCTCCGCTTCAATCGAGTGCGGCGGGACTTTTAACCCGGCGACCTGAATATCACGTTCACGGGGTTCAGTCTGTTTGTTGAAGGGTTTGTTTCCTGCCATAGTGAATGGAGTTACCGAGATCAAGAGTGGGTCGAAAGATTACCACATTTTCTTATGGAGGAAGCATGGCAACGCGTATTGAATTTCACAAGCATGGTGGCCCTGACGTACTCAACGCCGTGGAGTTTACCCCCGCAGCACCGGGGGATAACGAAATCCAGGTCGAAAACAAAGCGATTGGCATCAACTACATCGACACCTATATTCGCGGCGGCCTCTACCCGCCTCCGTCACTGCCGAGCGGGCTGGGCACCGAGGCCGCGGGGGTGGTTATCCGCGTGGGCAGCGCCGTTACGCATATAAAAGAGGGCGATCGCGTGGTGTATGCGCAGTCCGCGCTGGGGGCCTACAGTTCGGTGCATAATGTCCCGGCCGATAAAGCCGCCATTTTACCGCGCACGATCGCCTTTGAGCAGGCGGCGGCAGCGTTCCTGAAAGGGCTAACGGTGTACTATCTGCTGCGTAAAACCTACGAAATTAAACCCGAAGAGCCGTTCCTGTTTCATGCCGCTGCCGGTGGCGTGGGGCTGATCGCCTGTCAGTGGGCGAAAGCGCTGGGGGCGAAACTGATCGGCACCGTGGGCAATGGGCAGAAAGCCCAGCGCGCCCTGCAGGCTGGTGCGTGGCAGGTGATTAATTACCGGGAAGAGAGCATTGTTGAACGGGTCAAGGAGATCACGGGCGGCAAAAAAGTACGCGTGGTGTATGACTCGGTGGGGAAAGATACCTGGGAGGCGTCCCTGGACTGCCTGCAGCGTCGTGGGCTGATGGTGAGCTTCGGCAATGCGTCAGGTGCCGTGACCGGGGTGAACCTTGGCATACTGAATCAGAAAGGTTCCCTGTACGTGACTCGCCCTTCCCTGCAAGGTTATATCACCAACCGGGAAGAACTTGAGGAAGCCAGCAACGAACTGTTCTCGCTGATCGCCAGCGGGGTGATCAAAGTGGATGTGGCTGATTCGCAGAAATTTCCGCTGCTCGATGCGAAGCGGGCGCATGAGGTACTGGAAAGCCGGGCCACGCAGGGCTCGAGTTTACTCATTCCCTGACCCCCAAAAAGAAATTGGGCTTCCCGTGGGAAGCCCTTTCTTTTTTTAGTTCGGCTGTATGTAGGGTACAGCTCGATGAATGCTTTAGCGGCGGTCATAGTGACAGATTCGATAAGTAAATCCTATTCCGTTCTAACAATGTTGCCGGAAAAGTTGCAGGTATGTGACGAACCCCTCAATACCCTAGTAACGATAACGGTTATTACGCTGATAATTTGGCACTTTTGGCGATTTCATCGCCCGAATGACCCACACCACAACAACCGCCAGCAGTAACCACGGCAGCAGTTTGATCGTCAACGCAAATAACCCGCCGATAAACATGACCACCGTCGCGACGATGATTGCCGCCAGAATACCGAGCAGTGAAACGCCCGTGACCAGCAGCATGACAAAAAAACCGATGACAAAAAGCAGTTCCAGCATGATTCTCTCCCGACGATCCTGTGATGTCTGATTGTTTACAAGAAACGTGCCATAACTAACCCATTGTTATTAAAACAAAACGCCCCGCAGCACTCTGCAGGGCGTGGTGAATTTGACCATCTTTTAGTGAGATTTACTGCTTGTCGGCAACCAGACGCAGCGCCTGTTCCAGAACCTCGACATCCGCACCCGCTTTATGCGCATTTTCACTCAGATAACGACGCCACTGACGCGCCCCCGGGATCCCCTGGAACAAGCCGAGCATGTGGCGGGTGATATGACCGAGCCAGGTGCCGTTACTGAGTTCGCGTTCGATGTACGGATACATTGCGCGCACGACGGCAACCGGATCGCTGTCCGCCCCTTCCACGCCAAAGATTTCACGATCGACCGTCGTCAGGATCCCCGGATTCTGATACGCCTCACGTCCCACCATCACGCCATCCATGTGCGCGAGATGCGCTTTGGCCTCGTCCAGCGACGTGATGCCGCCGTTAATCGACAGGGTCAGATGCGGGAAGTCACGTTTCAGCTGATATACGCGCGGGTAGTCCAGCGGCGGGATTTCACGGTTCTCTTTCGGGCTCAGACCGGAGAGCCAGGCTTTACGGGCATGGATGATGAACATTTCGCACTCGCCCTGTCCCGCCACCGTATTGATAAAGTCACACAGGAATTCATAGCTATCCTGGTCATCAATGCCGATACGGGTTTTGACCGTCACCGGAATCGACACAACATCGCGCATCGCCTTGACGCAGTCAGCGACAAGCTGCGCGTTCCCCATCAGACAGGCACCAAACATGCCGTTTTGTACGCGGTCGGACGGACAACCGACATTCAGATTGATCTCGTCATAACCGCGCACCTGCGCCAGTTTCGCGCACTGCGCAAGCGCCGCCGGATCGCTGCCACCCAGCTGCAGCGCGACCGGGTGCTCTTCTTCACTGTAGGCCAGATAGTCACCCTTGCCGTGGATAATCGCACCGGTGGTCACCATCTCGGTATACAGCAGGGTGTGACGGGAGAGTTGACGCAGGAAATAACGGCAGTGTCTGTCCGTCCAGTCCAGCATGGGCGCGATAGAGAAACGGTGGGCCGGGAAAGCGGTCTGTAATTCTGACGACATGGCGAAATAGTAAGCATCTGCTGGAAAAAGGGGCGCTACTATAGCACAAAGAAAAGCCGGAGGCGCTACGCCTCCGGTCCACGTTAGAACGTCAGGCTAAGCTGTGCCCCTGCGCCCCAGGTTTCGTCTTCACCGTACAGCCCCATCAGGTCAATATGCACGGTATTAAACGGCGCAAAGCCGACGCCGCCGGTAAAGACATTACTGTCATTCCCTTTCACATCAGCACGATAACCGGCACGCACCGCCAGCCAGCTCAGCGGCGTCACCTCGGCACCGACACCGACATATTGCGCGTTTTCTTCGCTTTTAAAGCCTTTGGTTTCGGTCAAATCAGCGTCTGCGGTCAGGGTCAGCAGATCGTTATGCCAGGCGGCCCCCGCCGTGACCAGCGGGCGGATCTGATAAGTGTCTTTATAGCTCACCACCTCTCCCGTACGCCCGTTGCGGATGCGAATATCTTTGGTATCAATATCGCGAGACATCAGGTTTTGCCCGCTTACGCCTACCGTCCAGTGCTCACCGAAATCGGCGGCGATGCCGGCATCAACGTTAAAACCGGTGTCGTCGGTACGGTAACGACTGTCGTTCCACTTGTTACTGTCGTAATCGTAAATCGACGTGGTGTAGTTATAGACCCAGGTTTTTTGCAATTTTGGCGTGACGCCAATTGAAACCGGAACGCCCCCAACATCAAACTGACGGGCTACGGCAATGCCATAGTCGGAGACAATCGCCACCCGACCAGACGCCGTTGAGTTGAGGTTTTTGGTGATTTGATCGCTGCCATTAACGGCCGCATCCAGCGCAACGCCAGCGGCCACCGCATTGCTATTTTGAATGCCGCGCAGATAATCAATATCCTGCTGGTCAATAGACGAACTGACGCGTCCGTGGGCATATCCTTTCGCCATAAAGGCCACGGAAAGCACATCGTTAGGGATGCTTACGGCGATACCTGCGCCTGCCGTGGCGCGTGCAGTTTTGCCGTTGAGATAATCCAGCTCATCTGCCAGATCTTTCGCCGCCCCCTGGAACTGGTTAATTGATCCTGACGGGTTGGAGATAATCTCTGCAGGCGTGAGGCGATCCACCACACCCTTGTAGCGATTGATTTTATCGTTGATATTATCGATTTCGTCCTGAAGATTGTCTTTATCCGTAATCTGCGCGCCGACGGCAGGTAAAATCACCGTCACATCATCATCAGGTTTTGCCTTTGCCAGCAGCGCCGGGTTCAGCAGCACCCCGCTGCCATAGCTGCCTGCCGCAACGCCCGTTCCCCCCATCGCATCACTGCGCGCTTCTGTCCAGGTATTGGCGGCATACGCCTGATTCGCCATCAGCAAAGAGACAGCGCAGCCTATCACCGAAAATGTAAAATGTTTTTTCACAGTATGCTCGTCTTTATAGTCTGTTATGAAATAACCCCTGTCTGTTATCACCCAAACAGGAACGAACTATTGCTGTGAATAAGGACAAAAAGACCCGCCATTTCCCTAAGTTAAATTACTGCCGGACCTGTTGTAATTTGTGACGGCCCTCAATATTTATAGAAGAGGAAATTATTTTCGCCCAGCTTTTCCATCATGCGGGCCGAAAAATTGCGGCGGGTGGTCTACCCAGCGATCCTCACGCGTCGCGGCGTACTCGGGGTTCAGCGGATAGTAGATACGGTTATGCCTCTTGTTCGCCTCACCGACCATCAGTAAGCGCACCTCTTCTGCGGTGTTGTTGATAAAGGTATGACAGACGCCGGTCCCGGCAGGAAATCCGACGCTATCACCCGGCTCCAGCTTCCACAAATAGCCGTTAATCCACGCCTCGGGGTACCCTTCCAGCACGTAGATAAACTCTTCTTCATCGCTTTCCGCGTGCGGATAAGAGGTTCGACGCCCGGGCGGCAGCCTCTCATGGTGAATGCCGATACGGCCCAGCCCCAGTTTTCTGGCCAGCGGCGCGCCAATGGAAAAACGCTCGTTGCTGTCGGGGTAAGTTGCCTCATCAGCGCCTTCCACATCACGCCAGTGACGAATACAGTCAGGTCTTTTCATCGTTAATTTCCCGGTATTGCGATGCGTCAGGTATAGCACAGCCTGGCAGCTCTCGGCGTTTTTAACAGAACATGATAAAGTGACGGCTTTCCATCCTATATCATCCGAGGTGCTCTATGGATAAGACCACAACGCAAGAGCTGCTGGCGCAGGCTGAAAAGCTGTGTGCGCAACGCAATGTGCGCCTGACTCCGCAGCGCCTTGAAGTGTTACGCCTGATGAGCCTGCAGCAGGGCGCCATCAGCGCCTACGACTTGCTCGATCTGCTGCGGGTCAATGAGCCGCAGGCAAAGCCCCCGACCGTTTACCGGGCGCTGGATTTCCTGCTGGAACAAGGATTTGTGCACAAGGTGGAATCGACAAACAGCTACGTGTTGTGTCACCTGTTCGATCAGCCGACCCATACGTCCGCCATGTTTATCTGCGACCGCTGCGGCGTGGTCAAAGAAGAGTGTGCTGAAGGGGTGGAAGATATTATGCATTCCCTGGCGGCCAAAATGGGCTTTGCCCTGCGTCATAACGTGATTGAAGCCCACGGTCTGTGTTCGGCCTGCGTGGAGGTGGAGTCCTGTAACCATCAGGATGCCTGCCAGCACGATCACTCGATCCTCGTGAAGAAGAAACCGCGCTAACGACAAAAGAGAGGGCGGCCTGTAGCCGCCCATGGGGAGTACGTCCTTGTACTTACGGGTAAGACCCGGTTACCAGCGGTAGTTGTTACGTTTTTCCCAGTCATTCACTTCTTTCTCTGCCTGGTCTTTCGCATAGCCGTAACGTTCCTGGATTTTGCCGACAAGCTGATCGCGTTTGCCTTCAATGACGGTGATATCGTCATCAGTCAGCTTACCCCACTGCTCTTTCGCTTTACCTTTGAACTGCTTCCAGTTGCCGCTGATTTCGTCTTTATTCATCATCGTCTCCTCGTGCTAAGCGTCTGGTCTTAACGTCCGTGACGTTCTTTTCTGCTGGACGTGATAATTATTGTAGTTAAGGATTCGGCAGTAAGATTCACATTCGGAATCTTTAACCATCGCTAAGCGTCCTGGCCTGAGGTGAACCAGGTATTGTTTCGCCAGTGACGGTGCCAGATAAACGCCAGCGACAGGCCGCGCAACGCAAGGAAGACCGCCAGCGCCAGCCAGAGTCCGTGGTTGCCGAGGAATGGGATAGTGAGCAGCGTCAGCGCAAATCCTGCAGCAGCCACCGCCATGCTGTTGCGCATCTCTGCACCGCGTGTGGCACCAATAAACATGCCATCCAGCAGATAACACCATACCCCCACCACCGGCAGGATCACCTGCCAGATAATATAGTGATGCGCCAGCTCGCGTAGGGCGGGCAGCGACGTGAGCAGGGCGATGATGGACTCACCAAAGCAGGCATACACCAGCGCGAAGGCCAGTGCCACCAGGCCCGCCTGTCGACAGGCGGCACGCCATACCGCGCGAAGCTGGCCGCTTTCTCTCGCGCCAAAGGCCTGCCCGGAGTGCGCTTCAACGGCATAGGCAAAACCATCCAGCGCATAGGCGGTAAAGGTCAGCAGGGTCATTAGCACCGCGTTGACGGCGACAATCTCAGGCCCCAGCCGCGCACCAAATACCGTCAGCGCGCCAAAGCAGAGCTGCAGCAAAAACGAACGCAGCATGATATCGCGGTTCAGTGCCAGCAATTTACGGATGTTGCCACGCCAGGCCGTTTTCAGCAGGGAGAGCGAGATCCCACGCATCACCAGCACGCGCCAGACCAGCCACAGCCCGAGAATAAATGTGCCGTATTCCGCCGCCACCGTCGCCAGCGCGGCCCCCTGCACGTTCATCTGCAGTCCAATGACCAGCCAGAAATCGAGGATGATATTGAGAAGGTTGCCGACTACCAGCAGTATGACAGGCGCCCGGGCGTACTGAACCCCCAACAGCCAGCCCAGCAGGACCAGGTTCGCCAGCGAGGCAGGCGCGCTGAGCCAGCGGATCGCAAGGAAGCGCTGCGCCTGCTCGAGCACCGCATCACTGCCGCCAACAATATGCAGCGCCAGGGCAATTAACGGTGCGCGCAACAGGACGATGATCCCCCCGGCCGCCAGTGCCAGAATCAGCGGCTGTACCAGCGCACGAGCGAGACGAAGAGGATCTTTAGCGCCAAAAGCCTGCGCCGTCAGGCCAGTGGTGCTCATGCGCAAAAAGAGCAGCAGCATAAAGAGAAAACTGGTCGCCGTTGCGCCAATCGCTACGCCGCCGAGGTAGACTGACGAATCAAGATGACCAATCACCGCCGTATCCACCAGCCCTAACAGAGGCACGGTAATATTGGAAAATATCATCGGCAGCGCAAGACGCCACAGCGCCTTATCAGAAGCAGTCAGCAGCATGAGAGAATACCGGGAAAGGAAAGGACGACAGGCCGCGGGATTCCGCAGCCTGTCAGAAAGAGATTACAGCCATTCACCGTTGCGGATAACGCCCACCGCCAGACCTTCAATCGAGAAGCTCTGTTCACGCAGATCCACCACGATAGGTGAGAACTCGCTGTTTTCAGGCAGCAACTGCACGGTGTTGCCCTGTTTTTTCAGGCGCTTAACGGTGACTTCATCATCGATGCGCGCGACAACGACCTGCCCGTTGCGCACATCCTGCGTTTTATGCACCGCCAGCAGGTCGCCGTCGAGAATGCCGATATCCTTCATGGACATTCCGCTGACGCGCAGCAGGAAATCCGCACTCGGCTTAAACATGCCAGGATCGACCTGATAGTGGCCTTCAATGTGCTGCTGCGCCAGCAGAGGTTCACCTGCGGCCACACGCCCCACCAGCGGAATACCAGACTCTTCTTCGACCAGCAGGCGGATACCGCGCGACGCGCCAGAGACAATTTCAATCACGCCTTTACGCGCCAGCGCTTTCAGGTGTTCCTCGGCAGCGTTCGGAGAACGGAAGCCCAGACGCTGAGCGATTTCCGCACGCGTGGGTGGCATACCCGTCTGGCCGATATGATCCCGGATGAGATCAAACACCTCTTGCTGCCTGGTCGTTAACGCTTTCATTCCGCCCCCTGGGTGTATATACAGTTATGCTGTGAGTATATACAGTCAAAGGTGAATTTGGAACCAAAAACTGCACAAAAAACCAGGGACTTAATTATTCTTCGAGGCTCATCGGAAATGTGACCAAAGCAGCGTGCCCCAGGTGATGAGCGCGGTGATAATCGCCAGCAGTACCGCTGCGGACCCCATATCCTTCGCGCGGCCAGAAAGCTCATGGAAATCCGAACCAATACGGTCCACCACCGCCTCAATCGCACTATTGAGAATTTCCACTATCATCACCAACAGGACGGAACCGATAAGCAGTACGCGGGTTATCGCATCAACATCAAGGAAACAGGCGACAATAACCGCGACGATAGCGGCGACGCCTTCCTGACGGAAAGCAGCTTCATTGAGCCACGCGGCACGGAAACCTTTCCATGAATAGCCGGCAGCTTTGATGATTCGGGTTAACCCAGTGGTATTATTGGCCATTAAAAGAACCTTTTATCGGAAATAGCGTCAGTAACTATAGCCGTAGCGCAGTTTACTACAGCCTGAAGGTATGACGGGTAACAACAGAAATTTTGCGCGCTTTCTGTTATCCTTGCGCCGCAATTGCATTATTAACCAGAGGCTTTACATCGTTTATGT
>JAFACP010000158.1 GCA_023425455.1 Pseudomonadota bacterium
CGCTCGCCCAACGCCGTGTGAAAAACCAGCCGGACTGGAGTCGATCACCCTGACCTACTATCGCGAACATGTAGAACACCGCTTCATCGCGAAAATCATGGGCAAACTGCTTGCCGCCGAAGGCGTAACGCTGGACATTCAGGAGGTCGACTATGACGAGTGGCATCGCGGTGAGGTGGTCAGTGATATCTGGCTAAACAGCGCCAACTTTACCCTGCCGCTTGATTTCTCGCTCTTCTCTCATCTGTATGAAGTGCCGCTGATCCAGCACTGCATCAACCGCGACTGGCAGCAGGATGCCACCCGCTGGCGCGCCGGTGAGATGAACCTGGCCTCGTGGTGCCAGCAGCTGCTGGCTCAGCAGGCTATCGTTCCGCTGATCCACCACTGGTTGATGATCCAGGGTCAGCGCAGCATGCGTGGATTACGGATGAACACCCTTGGCTGGTTCGATTTCAAATCAGCGTGGTTTGCACCGCCGGAGTCATAACACTTTCGTAATATTCACCAAATCATTACAATACTGCCGTTCTCAACGGGGTGCTGCATCACTGATGTGCGCTGAGATAATACCCGTCGAACCTGATCCGGATAACGCCGGCGAAGGGATTTGAGGCTGTCGCTCAAAATCCTTTGCCACTCAACAACTTTGAGGTGCAAAGTGTTAAAAAAAGTGCTCCCCCTGCTGGCGCTGTTCGCGCTGCCCGCTGTTGCAAAGCCCGTACTGACGGTCTACACCTACGACTCTTTCTCCGCCGACTGGGGCCCCGGCCCGGCGGTAAAAAAGGCCTTTGAAGCCGACTGTGGCTGCGAACTGAAGTTCGTCGCGCTGGAAGATGGCGTGTCATTGCTCAATCGCCTGCGTATGGAAGGGAAAAACAGTAAAGCCGACGTTGTGCTCGGCCTCGATAACAACCTGCTGGAGGCCGCGTCCCAGACCGGGCTGTTTGCCAAAAGCGGCGTGAGCGCAGATGCCGTTCATGTTCCGGGCGGCTGGAAAGACGACACCTTTGTTCCCTTCGATTACGGCTACTTTGCCTTTGTGTATGACAAAAACAAGCTGAAGAACCCGCCTAAAAGCCTGAAAGAACTGGTCGAAGGCGAGCAGAAGTGGCGCGTGATCTATGAAGATCCGCGCACCAGTACCCCAGGGCTTGGCCTGCTGCTGTGGATGAAAAAGGTTTACGGCGACAAGGCAGCGGAAGGCTGGCAAAAACTGGCGGCGAAAACCGTCACCGTGACAAAGGGCTGGAGTGAAGCCTATGGCCTGTTCCTGAAAGGGGAAAGCGACCTGGTGCTGAGTTACACCACCTCTCCGGCCTATCACATCATCGCCGAGAAAAAAGACAACTACGCCGCCGCGAATTTCGCTGAGGGTCACTATCTGCAGGTTGAAGTGGCAGCCCGCACGGCGGCCAGTAAGCAGCCTGAGCTGGCAGAAAAATTCCTCAGGTTCATGGTTTCTCCGCCGTTCCAGAACGCCATTCCAGCCGGTAACTGGATGTACCCGGTCACCCAGGTGGCACTGCCGGCAGGCTTTGAGCAGTTGATCAAACCGCAAACGTCGCTGGAGTTTACGCCGCAGCAGGTTGCTAAAGAGCGCGCCGCATGGGTAAGTGAATGGCAAAGCGCCGTCAGCCGCTGATCCCAGGCTGGCTGATACCCGGACTGCTCGCCGCCATTGTGATGGTCGCGGTCAGTCTGGGGGCATTTCTTGCGCTATGGTCTCATGCGCCCGAAAGCGATCTGCGCGCGCTCTGGCACGATAGCTACCTCTGCCACGTGATTCGTTTCTCCTTCTGGCAGGCATTTCTCTCTGCCCTGCTCTCTGTTTTTCCGGCCATTTTGCTGGCGCGGGCGCTCTATCGCCGGCGCTTCCCCGGCAGGCAGGCGTTGCTGCGTCTGTGCGCCATGACGCTGATCCTGCCTGTGCTGGTCGCGGTATTCGGTATATTGAGCGTTTATGGCCGTCAGGGCTGGCTGGCGTCACTCTTCTCCCTGCTGGGGCTGGAATGGCACTTCTCGCCATACGGACTGCAGGGGATCCTGCTGGCGCACATCTTTTTTAATATGCCGATGGCAACACGCCTCTTTTTACAGGCGCTGGAGGCGATCCCCGGCGAACAGCGCCAGCTTGCCGCCCAGCTTGGCATGCGCGGCTGGTCGTTATTTCGCTTCGTCGAATGGCCATGGCTGCGCCGTCAGTTGCCCCCGGTTGCGGCGCTGATCTTTATGCTCTGCTTTGCCAGTTTTGCCACCGTGCTCTCTCTTGGCGGTGGGCCGCAGGCAACGACCATTGAGCTGGCAATCTATCAGGCGCTGAGTTACGACTACGATCCCGGGCGCGCGGCGCTGCTGGCGCTGGTACAAATGTTCTGCTGCCTTGCGCTGGTGTTGCTTAGCCAGCGCCTGAGCAAGGCGCTTCCCGCCAGCAGCCATCACATCATGGGCTGGCGCGATCCGCAGGACAGCCTGGCCGGTCGCATCGGGGATGGTGTCCTGATAACGCTGGCGCTGCTGCTGTTGCTGCCGCCGCTACTGGCGGTGATTGTCGATGGTCTGAATCTCAATGTTCTCTCCGTCCTGCAGCAGCCCGCGCTCTGGCAGGCGACATGGACATCGCTGCGCATCGCGCTGGCCGCAGGGCTGTTATGCGTGGTCCTGACCATGATGCTGCAGTGGAGCAGCCGCGAGCTGTATGCCCGTCAGGCGCGTAAAGCCGCCGAAACGCTTGAGCTGACGGGTATGCTCATTCTGGCGATGCCGGGCATTGTGCTGGCCACCGGCTTCTTTCTTCTGCTCAACAGCACCACCGGCCTGCCGGAAAGCGCAGATGCGATTGTCATTTTTACCAATGCACTGATGGCGATCCCTTATGCGCAAAAAGTACTGGAAAACCCGATGCGCGATCTGAACAACCGCTACAGTTTACTGTGTCAGTCGCTGGGCATGCAGGGGTGGCGACGACTGAAGGTGGTGGAATTACGGGCGCTGAAACGTCCGCTGGCCCAGGCGCTGGCGTTCGCCTGCGTGCTGTCGATCGGCGATTTCGGCGTGGTGGCGCTGTTTGGCAATGAGCATTTCCGCACGCTGCCGTTCTGGCTGTATCAGCAAATCGGCGCCTATCGCAGCCAGGATGGGGCCGTCACCGCGCTGCTGCTGCTGCTGTTGTGCTTTGCGTTATTCACCGTTATCGAAAAACTTCCGGGGCGTGATGTTAAAACTGATTGATGTAACCTGGCTTTTCCAGCATCTGCCGATGCGTTTTACCCTGTCGGTTCAGCAGGGTGAAATGATTGCCGTCCTTGGTCCCAGCGGCGCGGGGAAGAGTACCTTGCTCAACCTGATCGCCGGTTTTCTGCCACCGGCCAGCGGTTCAATTCTGATAGAGAACCAGGATCATACCCGTACGCCGCCGGCCCGGCGCCCGGTCTCGATGCTGTTTCAGGAAAACAATTTATTTACCCATCTGACGGTACGGCAGAACATCGCGCTGGGTATGGATCCCGGGATGAAGCTCAACGCCGCGCAGCGGCAAAAGCTGGAGATCATCGCTGCCCAGATGGGGCTCGACGAATTTATCGATCGCCTGCCTGCCGCGCTTTCCGGCGGCCAGCGTCAGCGCGTGGCGCTGGCACGCTGCCTGGTGCGCGAACAGCCGGTTCTGTTGCTGGATGAACCTTTTTCCGCACTCGACCCGGCTCTGCGCCAGGAGATGCTGGCGCTGGTGCAGGACGTCTGTCAGCGCCAGCAGCTGACGATGCTGATGGTCTCCCACAGCATTGAAGATGCCGCGCGGATCGCGCCGCGCTCGGTGGTTATCGCAGAGGGGCGGATCGCCTGGGATGGTGACACCAGAACATTGATGAGCGGGCAGAGCGCCGCCTCGGCGCTGCTTGGGATCGTCACAGAGGGCGAGCCGTTAGCGGCTCACCACCCTGGCTAAAATATCAATATAGACAGGCATTAAGGGGTGGCGGATCAGCGCCACCAGCGCGACAACCGCCACCCCGAGCAACAGCGGCGCAAGCCACAGCAGGCGCGATCGCGGCAGATAGTGCGTTAAACGGTCAACCCCGGATTTACCGCTACGCCAGAGTCGCCAGCACAGCCAGACCGCCAGCCACAGCAACAGCGCCGCAGCCAGCAACAGCCATTTGAAATGACCGCTTTGCATACCCGCAGGAATATCGATCGCCGCCCCGGCCAGGATCCCCGGCAGAAAATAGAACGGCGGCCAGAGGAGGCAGCCGATAATATTCGGCACCACAAATTTGGCGATGGGCAGATCCAGCATGCCGGCAACCATCGGCACCACCGGGCGGGTTGGCCCAACGAAACGGCCGACAAGAATGGTGAACATGCTGTGCTGGTGCAGCGCATGCTCGGTCTTGTCCAGCAGCGCTTTGTTCTTTTTCATAAATGACCAGCGATGAAGCGGTGCTTTAAAGCGCCAGCCCAGCCAGAAGGAGATCCAGTCCCCCAGCAGACAGCCAACAATTCCGGCCATCCACGCCTGCCAGAAATTCACCTCACCGCTGCCAATCAGCGCCCCCAGCCCCGCCATCATTACGGTGCCGGGTAAAATCAGCCCGACGAGCGCCAGCGATTCGAGAAACGCCACCAGCGCCACGGCGATGAGCGAGTACATAACGGACTGGGTGATAAAGTGTTCCAGCAATGCCTGCATAACTATTCCGGTCAGAAAACGAAGCAGCGATTCTGCTCAGAGGCCCGCACCACGTCAAGACAACAATTGTCTGAATAGTTTACAGGTTGCTTCCAGAGTTCACTTGATTGTTTATCTTTATTTACCTTTCATTCACATCCAGCGCGGAATTCACTGGGGCTGGCGCCGGTGCATTTTTTAAATACCCGCGAGAAATAGAGCTGATCCTCGAACCCCACGTTTCGTCCAACGGTGGCGACGGGCATCCGGGTGGTGCTGAGCAGCAGCTTTGCCTGGCTGATACGCTGATCCTCACGCCAGCTTAAGACGCTGACGCCGAGCTGCTGACGAAACAGATGCGACAGCCGTGACGGCGACAGGCAGACGTGTTGGGCTACGCTTGCGATATCAAACTGGCTGTCGGCCAGATGATCGCTGATGTACTGGCAGGCGTCGCGTACCCGGTTATCCAGCGGCGGGTTAAGGGATTCGTTGATCGCCTCCATTCGCCGCAGCAGCACCTGTTCAAGCAGATTGATCGCCAGCAGCTCGGCATAACGTCCCCCGGCCTGCCCGGCCTCAATGATCTGAGCGAACAGCTCGCGAAACTGCGTCTGGTGCTGATCGTCCGGACGGTAGAAACCGGTATGGGCGAAAATCGCAGGCCAGGCCAGCCACTCCTGCCAGTAGGCGCGAGGACGGAAGTAAACCCACTGGTGATACCACTCTTTGGCATCCGGATGCCGGCCATAGTGGTGAATTTCGCCCGGCGGAAACAGCAGCATATCGCCAGGACGGCAGACAAACTGCCGATCGCCATTTTTAATCACCCCCTCCCCGCGAACGGTGAGGTTCAAAATAAAGCCTTTCATCCCCAGCGGCCGGTCGATATAAAAATCGAGATATCCCCCGGCCTCGATGGGCGTGAGCCCCGCAACCAGATGGGCGTTGAACGAGTAGCCAGGCAGTAAAGGATCGTTTTGCGTTTCGGCCATTTATTCAGTTCTCCCGGCAGTCCCGAAGGACACCAATTGTCCATATCGATAAAAGCAGTATAAAAACGGTCAGCGAA
>JAFACP010000193.1 GCA_023425455.1 Pseudomonadota bacterium
GAACGGGCTAGCGCCGGCAGGCTGTTCACCGGAATAGCGCTGTTGCTGCGTTGCCGCGAACTGACGCGCTAACTCTGCCTCTGCCGCATCATCGTCGCTTTCCTGAGCGGGTTCGTCATGCTGGTACTCTTCACCGTAGCGCTGATTCTGCTGTGCTGCGAACTGGCGGGCCAGCTCATCCTGCTGCAGTTGCCCGGCATCATCTTCATACTCAGACTCGCGCGCCTTCTCCTCCGCCATACGCTGGGAAGGCAGTTTAATACCGTAAGACGCCAGTTCACGACGGGTTGGAACGCGAACGCGGTTAGGACGAGGCAGCTGCGGGCCAATCCCCTCTTTGACCTGCGGACGCGGCGCACCGCCTGCGGCAAGACCAAAGACCGGCGCAGAAGCAGCGGCGGCGGCCGTCGCCTGCTTCACGCTTTCCGCCACGGGGGCGACGGCGGGAATCGGCTCGACAGGTGCGGCGACCGAAGGTGCCCTGACAACAGGCTCCTGCACCGGTTCCGGAACAGGCTGATACCACGCCGCCAGCTGCTCGCGCTCGCGAGCGCGTCGCTCTTCCACTTCCTCAAAATAGTACATCGGCGGCCGGGACGGTTTCGCCTCTTCCGTCATCTCAGGTTCTGACTGCAGTTCTGTCTGCGGCTCAACCGTTTCAGGCGCGGGATCCTGCCAGGTATGTGCGGCAGGTTGCGTAAATTCAGTGCCCTCCTGCGGTTCATACACGGGCTCCGGTTGCCACTGCTCCTGTTGAACAGGCATATAGCTTTCCGACTCCGGGGCAATGGTTGGTTCCGGCGTGTGTACGCCAGGCACACTTTGCCAGTCAACGACTGGTGCAGTAGGTTCCGGAGACTGCACTGCTGCAGACGGTATTATCGCGTCAAGCGGGGCGGCATAAGCCTGAGCGGCGGTAGTCGCAACCGCGGCCGCTGCAACCGGTTCAGTCACCGAGTGACCATTTAATAGCGGGTCGTATTCGTCATAATCACCCGGCGTGGCGCGGTGACCAGAAAACAGAACATCGTCTGGATCGACGGCCGTTCCCGCCGCGCGGTATTCGACCTGCTCGTCATCATCCATGCGCCTGCCGGAGAAGAGTGCCGCATCTGTTTTACGTCCGAGCGGGTTGGCAAATTTTTCGGCCACGCGCTTGCGGCGAGCCAGCGCACCGCGCAAAATCCGCGCGCGACGAGACTCGCGACGCGTGTCTGGCGCATCGTCTTCTTCGTCGTACTCGTCTTCATAGTCGTCTTCATCAACCCAGGTGTCATCGCGACGCGTACGGTTGCTGGCAAAAGTCAGGATATTGAGGATCAGACTGCCGATCTTTTCGGCGATACTGACCCATGACCAACCGGTAAACAGCGTAAGGCCCGCCGCCCAGATGCAGAGCAGCGTCAGGGTGCCACCGCTGCTGTGAAGCATCGGTTGCAGCGCGGTGCTCAGCAGGCTGCCAATAACCCCGCCAGAAGCAAAATACCAGATGTCGTCTGCGTTGATGGCCGCCAGCCCGCAGGAGGTCAGGATCAGCGCTAACGCGCCAATCAGACGTAATGAAACGGCGAAATAGTCGATATAGTCATCATTCTGCCGATGACGCCAGGCAAACCAGCATCCGCCAACGATGATCACCGGAATGGTGTAGGCCATCACACCGAAAATAAAGAACAGCGTGTCCGCAAGCCAGGCTCCCGGGATCCCCCCCAGGTTATGGATAGGTTCATGCCAGGCGGTTTGCGACCAGCTGGGATCTGAAGGGTTAAAACTGAGTAAGGCTGCCATCAACCAGACGGCAAAAAGGGCAATAACAATCAGCAACGCCTCAAGGAGACGACGTCCGCTGCTTAGCTTCGAAAGTGTGACTTCTTTGTCTTCAGTATATTCCTGGCTCAAGAAAGGCTCTCCAGGTATCAGGCATGTCCTGCCTGTTTGCTAAAACGGACAACAGCGCCGGGTAACCCCGGCACTGTTGCTGTATGGATTAACAGGAGTGTAATCAAAGTACGCTGACTTTGCACCTGTTCCGTGTTAGCGCGTCTTAATAACCAGACGGTTGCTCTGTTTGACCTCTTCCATCACCACATATGTACGGGTGTCGTTCACGCCCGGCAGACGCAGCAGGGTTTCCCCCAGCAGCTTACGGTAGGCGGACATGTCTGGTACACGGGTTTTCAACAGATAGTCGAAATCACCGGAAACCAGATGACACTCTTGAATCTCTTCAAGTTTTTGTACAGCGGCGTTAAATTGTTCAAACACATCCGGTGCACCACGATTCAGAGTAATCTCAACAAAAACCAGAAGTGAGGCATCCAGATAATGCGGGTTCAGCAGAGCCGTATAGCCCTGAATAAAACCCTGTCTTTCCAGTCGGCGCACACGCTCAAGGCATGGCGTCGGGGAAAGTCCCACACGTTTTGAAAGCTCGACGTTGGAAATACGCCCATCCTTTTGCAATTCATTAAGAATGTTACGATCGATACGGTCGAGATCTTTGCCAGGGCGCTTCTTGCTATCTACCATTATTATTGTCTCTCTGTATTCCTTCCCTACTCCTGCCTGGACCCTGCGCACATCACTGTTCAGAGCCTGTCCCCGTTATTCATCACATCGCCTGATTATGTTATAGACGCGATGCGGATCCGGGTTCTGTGGTAAGAAGACCGTTGCCCAAAGGCAGTCACCGACATCACGTATGGCGTCTGTCCACACCATGCGTAGATTTCATTGACCCGGTAAAAATGGCATTTACGTGCATGCCCATGCGGCACACTGTTAACGCGGTTTTTTTTCTTCCTTCAATGTTTTCGCAAAAGCGCAGGGGATTGTCAAAGCAAAACATCGATTTTTAGTACAACATGCCGGATATTCATTGCGGTCGGGTATTAATCCTCACTTTACTGCCTTATAAACGACCGGTTTTCAGTAGAAAGCGTTATGTTATAGCGCCCTGACTATCGTTAGCGTCTATTACACATATCGGTATCAAAACGGCTGCGCTCTTTTTTTACGGCAACAAATTCCCTACAATCCTGCCAAATGTCTGCCAACAACAATGGGGATCTCATGGGCACGGCCAAACACAGTAAGCTGCTAATCCTTGGTTCTGGACCTGCGGGATATACCGCGGCGGTCTATGCCGCTCGCGCTAACCTGCAACCGGTGTTAATTACCGGCATGGAAAAAGGCGGTCAGCTGACCACCACCACCGAAGTGGAAAACTGGCCAGGCGACCCGAACGACCTGACCGGGCCGCTGCTGATGGAACGCATGCATGAGCATGCGACCAAATTTGAAACAGAAATCCTGTTCGACCATATCAACAAGGTTGACCTGCAAAACCGTCCGTTCCGCCTCACCGGCGACAGCGGCGAATACACCTGCGACGCCCTGATCATCGCCACCGGCGCCTCTGCGCGCTATCTCGGTCTGCCGTCAGAAGAGGCGTTCAAAGGCCGCGGCGTCTCTGCCTGTGCGACCTGCGATGGTTTCTTCTATCGTAATCAGAAAGTCGCCGTCATCGGCGGCGGCAACACCGCGGTGGAAGAAGCGCTGTATCTGGCAAACATTGCCTCTGAGGTACATTTGATCCACCGCCGTGACACCTTCCGTGCGGAGAAGATCCTGATTAAACGTCTGATGGATAAAGTGGAAAGCGGCAACATCGTGCTGCACACCAACCGGACGCTGGAAGAGGTGACGGGCGATCAAATGGGCGTTTCTGGCCTGCGTCTGCGCGATACCCTGAACAGCGATAATCTGGAGTCACTTGAGGTCGCCGGCCTGTTCGTGGCAATCGGTCACAGCCCGAACACCGCGATTTTTGAAGGTCAGCTGGCGCTGGAAAACGGCTATATCAAAGTGCAGTCCGGTATTCACGGTAACGCAACCCAGACCAGCGTGCCGGGCGTCTTCGCTGCAGGCGATGTGATGGACCATATCTATCGCCAGGCGATCACCTCCGCCGGAACCGGATGCATGGCGGCGCTGGATGCAGAACGCTATCTGGATGGACTGGCTGAGCAAGGTAAATAATCTTTACAAGTCAGTAACAAACGTAAATAAAGGCGGCGATAAGTCGCCTTTATTGTCTCTGCGTTGTAACATTGCGCTGCCCAATTTCTAATAACGTCACCTGCAAAGTACGCAATGGAAAAATCCCGTCAACAAGAGTTAACACGCTGGCTTAAACAGCAAAGCGTTCTTTCCCGCCGCTGGCTTGCTATTTCCCGTTTTCTGGGTCTTATCAGCGGTCTGTTGATTGTTGCCCAGGCATGGCTGCTGGCCCGCATTCTTAATCATATGATCATGGAGAGTATTCCCCGTGAAGCCCTGCTGCTGCCTTTTGTCATCCTGATCCTGGTTTTCGTGCTACGTGCCTGGGTGGTCTGGCTGCGTGAGCGCGTCGGATTTCATGCCGGGCAGCATATTCGCTACGCCATTCGCCGGCAGGTGCTCGATCGCCTGCAGGAGGCTGGTCCTGCCTGGATTCAGGGAAAACCCGCCGGAAGCTGGGCTACGCTAATCCTTGAACAGATTGACGATATGCATGATTACTATGCCCGCTATCTGCCGCAGATGGCGCTGGCCGTCTTTGTGCCTCTGCTGATCGTATTCGCGATTTTCCCTTATAACTGGGTTGCAGGGCTGATCCTGTTGGGCACCGCCCCGCTGATCCCACTGTTTATGG
>JAFACP010000217.1 GCA_023425455.1 Pseudomonadota bacterium
CGCAAAGCAGCATCGTGCCCTCTTCTTTCTCGCCGATCAGCACCAGCGCATGGGTATAAGCCGTCATACCGCCTCCCGGATAACGTGAAGACGCGACGCCAGCCAGGGCAGCAGCTGTTTTTTTCGGCTGAGCATGCCGGGTACAGAACACGCGCCCACCTCACCACTGTGCGGTCCGGCAAAATAGAGGGTGGAAAAGCCGGCGGTAATGTCCGTTATCATCAGCACCGCCAGCCCCGCGCCGCTGTGCGCGGCCAGATCGCTTAAGCCGCGACGCAGTTCGCCCACCAGCGGGCTGATCTGCCCGCTGGCGCCGATCTCAATCTGCGCGATACGCACGTCAACGCCTGCGATAACAAACGCCTTGAGATCCCGGTTCAGCAGGGTGCTGGCGCTAAGACCTGAGAGATCCGTTTTTGCCCGCAGCAGATCGCGGGTAAAGGTCGCGCGGGGAATGCCGGACAGGGTAATCAGTTCGCCGACGGCGCGGATATCATCCGCAGTGGTGGTGGGTGAGCGCAGATCCACCGTGTCGCTCAGCACAGCCCCCGACAGCAGCGCGGCGTACGCGGCGGGTAACGTCTGCCGCATTTCGGGGGGCATCAACATCCACAGCAGCGTGGCACTGCTGCCGAGCGGACGGACGGTGACCTCCGGCGGCAGCTGGGTGACCAGCCCGCCCAGCCGGTGATGATCGATGATGCCGGTAATGGTGCTCTGCGCGAGATCGGCAGGCCCCTGCTGCGGTTCGCTAAAATCAACCAGCCAGACCGACTTACCCTTCAGGGGCATCGTCAGCCGGGGCGGAAGGCTGAGCCCTGCCGTGTCGAAGATGTAGCGCGTTTCGCGATTCGCCTCCCCGAGCCGCCAGGCGGTGGCGGGATAGCCGCGCTGCGTAAGCGAGTACGCGGTGACGACCGCCGTGCAGATGGCGTCGCTGTCAGGATGAATATGGCCGAAAACGTGTATCAAAGGTCTCTCCCCGTTGAGGGAAGCATGCAGGCCGGAGAGGGATTACGGACGACCTGACATGCCTCCTGAGAAATCAAGAGTCATATCAGGCGTCATCAGCTCATGAGCAGAGCGGTTGGGAAAGGTGGAACGCCATCACCCTGAGAGATGATTATAGAGCAGCAAAAAAAAGCTGCCAGCATAATTCGCTAACCTCACCCACTGGAATGGTTCGTGCGGCTACACATTCCCGTTTTCTGCTACGTTAACAGCGGTAGTGCGCCACAATCAGGCGGGAGCGATTATCATAGAGTTATGGCCGCCAGCTGCTCTAAAATGGCTGACAGAAGCCGTTGAATTCAATACTATTTTATAAATTGTAAGATTATTTTAATCATGCTACCGTAGATGCAAACTCACTGGAGAAAGTCTTATGAAACTCGCTGTATATAGCACAAAGCAGTACGACAAAAAGTATTTGCAACATGTTAATGAGACTTATGGATTCGAAATTGAATTTTTTGACTTTCTGCTGACTGAAAAAACCGCCAAAACGGCGCACGGCTGTGACGGCGTCTGCCTGTTCGTCAACGACGACGGCAGCCGGCCGGTGCTGGAAGAGCTGAAAAATCTGGGGGTGAAATATATCGCCCTGCGCTGCGCTGGCTTTAATAACGTTGATCTTGATGCCGCAAAAGAGCTCGGCCTGCGCGTGGTGCGCGTTCCCGCCTACTCGCCGGAAGCGGTCGCCGAGCACGCCATCGGGATGATGATGTCGCTGAACCGTCGTATTCACCGCGCCTATCAGCGTACCCGTGATGCAAACTTCTCTCTGGAGGGCTTAACCGGCTTCACCATGTACGGTAAAACCGCCGGGGTGATTGGCACCGGTAAAATCGGCGTCGCGGCGCTGCGCATTCTGAAAGGGTTTGGTATGCGTCTGCTGGCGTTTGATCCCTACCCAAGCGCCGCCGCGCTGGATCTTGGCGTGGAGTATGTTGATCTTCAGACGCTGTTCTCCCGCTCTGACGTTATCTCCCTGCACTGCCCGCTGACGCCGGAAAACTATCACCTGCTTAACCAGGCCGCGTTTGAGCAGATGAAAGATGGGGTGATGATCATCAACACCAGCCGTGGAGGGCTGGTGGATTCTCAGGCGGCGATTGAAGCGCTGAAAACGCAGAAAATTGGCGCGCTGGGGATGGATGTTTATGAGAACGAACGGGATCTGTTCTTTGAAGACAAGTCGAATGACGTGATTCAGGATGACGTTTTCCGCCGCCTCTCAGCCTGCCATAACGTGCTGTTCACCGGTCATCAGGCCTTCCTGACCGCCGAAGCGCTGATCAGCATTTCTGAAACGACGCTTGGCAACCTGCTCACGCTGGAAAAGGGCGAGGAGTGCCCGAACGCGCTGGTATAACCTCGCACCCACGGCGACCTGCGGGTCGCCGTGGGCGATAAATCTCCGGTCAGCGTCAACAGCGATATCGCCCCGCCTGTTTCCCTGCGGATCCTCTTCCGACGGCGCGTTTTCGTTTTATCTCAGAATCTCGGCGCCATGCCATATTTCGGCGATTTAATATTGGCAGCCCAAACCTTAATGTCATTTTGCAGCAATAAGGTGAAATCAGACTTAAGATAACTCACCATCTCATTGACCTTATCTGCATCCTTTATGGCGAAATGTTCAATCCTGTTATCTCCTACCGGCACACAGCTGTATGCCGCCGGAATATCCTTCCCATTGATATTCAGCCTGTGATTGCCCTTGCCGCACTGCCCCTCGGACATATAAGAGATCACCATATTGGCCAGCCCTCGTCCCGGCTGAGACACGCTCAGCATCACCGGAAGCCCGTCGGACGTCTGGGTGATGTCATAAAGGATGGCGTCTTTTAAATACCAGTAGTTATATTCCCGCTCCTGAAACGCGGCATGCGAGGTTGCGGAAAAAAAGAGCAACCCACTGATTATCAGCGCCTGAAGATTCATAAGATGTTGTCTTTATTGGTTATGATAAGCATTATTCAGATCAGGGTAAAAACAACAACATATTAAGATTATTCCTACTACTTTTAGCAGGGCTGAATGACCCTGCGCCCGGTGAAGGGCTTCAGTATTCCGCGTGTATGCGAAAGCGGATAAAGACCTATCCCGGCAGGCGTACTGAGGGAAAAAAAGCGCAAAAAAAACCGGGCCTGACGCCCGGTCCTGTTTTCAGCGCGACATATCGCTACTCGCTCAACCCGCGGTTCTCCAGCATCGGTTCAATCCTCGGATCGTGCCCACGCCAGTTCCGGTAAAGTTCAGCTAAATCCGTACTGTTCCCGCGCGACAAAATCGCCTCACGGAATTTTTGCCCGTTTTCACGGGTTAAACCGCCCTGTTCGACAAACCACTGATAGCCGTCGTCGGCCAGCATCTGGGTCCACAGGTAGGCGTAATAGCCTGCTGCGTAGCCGCCGCCGAAGATATGGGCGAAATAGCTGCTGCGATAGCGCGGCGGCACGGCGGGTAAGTCCAGCCCCTCTTTTTGCAGCGCGGCTGCTTCAATACGGTCGACATCATCGACCTTTTCACCGGCGTCAATGCTGTGCCAGTTCATGTCGAGCAGCGCGGCGCTCAGCAGCTCCGTCATGTCATAGCCTTTGTTAAAGCGGGTCGCGTTTAGCATCTTCTCCTTTAACGCCTCCGGCATCGGCTCGCCGGTTTGATAATGACGGGCATAGCGGGCAAACACCTGCGGATGGCTGGCCCAGTGCTCATTAATCTGCGACGGGAACTCGACGAAATCACGCGGGGTGTTCGTCCCGGATAGAGTGGCGTAGCGCTGGCTGGCGAAGAGGCCGTGCAGCGTGTGGC
>JAFACP010000219.1 GCA_023425455.1 Pseudomonadota bacterium
GAGCCAGGTTACGCGCCACATCTGCGTTGAAGGCTGGAGCGCCATCGGCAAATGGGGAGGTGTCCCGTTCCGGCACTTCCTGCAGCTTATCGGCGCCGACACCCGCGCCCGCTACATCAGCTTTCGCTGCGCGGATGATTACTACACCAGTATCGATATGGCGACCGCGCTGCATCCGCAAACGCTGCTCGCCCTCAGCTGGGATAACCAGATCCTGCCGCCAGAATACGGTTACCCGATGAAGCTCCGTATCCCCACCAAGCTTGGATATAAAAATCCTAAACATATCCAGGTCATTGAAATCACCAATACCTTCCCTGGCGGTTACTGGGAAGACCAGGGCTACAACTGGTTTGGTGGTAGTTAATCTGCGAACGACGAGGAAATACCATGAAAAAGATGATCATCGCTGCAACGGTTCTCTCCGCCCTGTTTATGGCCAACGTACAGGCGGCAGACTCCATGAGCAAAACCCCGATGGCGAAAGACGCGATGTCTCAGCCACACGACAAAATGTGCAAGGACAACATGTGCAAAGACGCCATGAAGAAAGATCAAATGGGCAAAGACAAGATGGGGAAAATGGACAATATGAAAAAGGATGAAATGGGCAAAAAAGGGGAAATGAGCCAGTAAGCGCGACGGCTGCCGGGGCACCCTCTCCCCGGCGGCGGTTTACCTATCTTCTGACGAGCAACGTCAATACCTCATAATGCGCCGTATGCGGGAACATATCGAAAAGCTGGACGCGCTCAATGCGATACCCCGGCAGGTGCGCCAGATCGTTGGCCATCGTCTGCGCATTACAGCTTGAATAGACAATGTAGTGCGGCGCCATCTGGCTCAGGTAGTCGCAAAGCGCCTGACCGATTCCCCGCCGCGGCGGATTCACCAGCACCAGCTCCGGGACGTTACCCTGCCCGGTAGCAAACCGGGTGGAGTCCAGCGCCTGAAAATGCAGGTTCGTTAACCCGAGCTGCGCGGCAGACTGTTGCGCACAGGCGATAGCTTCAGGCGAGATCTCAATCCCGGTCAGCGTCATCTGCGGCGTGGCGCAGTGCAGGCCAAATCCACCGACACCGCAGAACAGATCCCACATATGCTGGATATTCAGCCCCCGGACCCAGTCACGTGCGGTGGCGTACAGGGCGCTCGCCACCGTCGGGTTGGTCTGGAAAAAACTCAGCGGTCGGATCCACAAAGGCACCTCGTTGAACTGCTCGGCAAGCGCATGCTGTTCGGTCAGGAAGATCTCTTTGTCCCCTTCCATGATCGCCATATGCACTGGCTGAATATTGGCGGTGATCACCTTTAGCCGGGGAAGCTGCTGTGAAAGCCACGGCAGCGCGGCGCGTAGCTGCTGCAGTTTGGTCTCAGAACGCAGCACGAAGCGCAGCATCATGCCGCCGTCATGCTGGCTTTCCGTCAGAAGAAGGTATTTGAGCTCACCGCGCCTGCGGGCAACGTTATAGGGTGTCAGCCCGGCCCGGGCGATAAACGGTTTCAGCACGGCAAAAACCGCGGCAAACGACGCAGGATAAAGCGGGCAGTCGGTTAAGTCCTGGGGCGTGCCATCCCGGTGCAGCATGCCCAGCAGCGGTTTTTCCACGCTGCCGCTGACCACCATTTTGGCTTTATTACGAAACCCCTGCTCCGGCCCGCTGACGGGCGCGCACCACTCTGCCACCGTCTGTTCGCCAAGCAATTGCTGCAAATCGGTCATTTTGGCGGCGAGTTGTCGGGAGACCGGCTGTGCTATCCACTGACAGGAGCGGCAGCGACCGGCATCATAGAGTGCGCACTGCATATGAAAACCTTAAGAATAACGGGGCTGCGATTATACACATTATTGCAGACGGAAAAACCGTCGGCTGGAGGCCGGGACAAACAGCAAAAACAGCACCAGCAGATCCGGCATTTTTTGCATCACCAGAGAATGGAAGATTTCACGTTTCGATTCACCCGCAATGCTGAACAGCTCAGGATAACCATAGCCCAGCGACGACGCCCACAGATAACCTGCGGCGCTTATCTGCGTCAGCAGGTAGATCCAGCGCGCCCAGTTTCGCCCTTTCACCAGGGAAAACGCACAGTAAATCTCGACAAAGACCAGCAGCAGACTGCAGAGAAAGACCAGCGTCAGGTTCCATGTCTGTACGCTGCGATGAATAAACTCGCCGATACCCCGCATGCCGAGCGTATTCAGAATCATCAGCACATCAAGACAGCGGATTAAAATAATCGCCAGCGCCGCCACCTGCACCAGCGCAGGAACGTTCAGACGGGCGTGCGTTTGACGTGATTTGTTAAAGGATCCCAATGTTTTACTTCCCTGAAAAACAGTGCCGCGACAGGCGCGGCACTTCACTGGAAATTTTAAATGCTTCAGCTGCGTCTTGCACGCTGGATATCACGCACGCGCTGTTTTTCCGCGCGCGCCATCAGATACCAGGCGATTAAACCGACAATCCCGACCACCCCGAGGATGATAGAGGCCAGCGCGTTGATTTCCGGGTTGACCCCCATCCGCACGCTGGAGAAGACCAGCATCGGCAGCGTGGTCGCCCCCGGGCCTGACACAAAGCTGGCGATCACCAGGTCATCAAGCGAGAGGGTAAACGCCAGCAGCCAGCCGGAGATCACCGCCGGCATAATCATCGGCAGCGTGATGATGAAAAAGACCTTCAGCGGCGTGGCGCCAAGATCCATCGCCGCCTCTTCAATGGAGCGGTCCAGTTCACGCAGGCGCGAAGAGATGACCACCGCCACGTAGGCGGTACAGAAGGTGACGTGCGCCAGCCAGATGGTCAGCATCCCACGGTCGGCCGGCCAGCCAATGGCATGTGCCAGCGCGACAAACAGCAGCAGCAGCGACAGGCCGGTGATCACATCAGGCATCACCAGCGGTGCGGTGATCATAAAGGCAAAACCGTTCGCCCCGCGAAAACGCCCAAAGCGCACCATCACCATCGCCGCAATGGTGCCGAGAATAGCCGCCATCGTCGCCGCACAGGCGGCAATGGTCAGGCTTAGCCCTACCGCGCTCATCATCGCATCATCGCGGAACAGTTCACCGTACCAGCGCGTCGACCAGCCAGCCCACACCGTGACCAGCTTCGAGCTGTTGAAGGAGTAGATCACCAGCATCAGCATAGGCGCATAGAGGAAAGTGAACCCGATAATCAGGATCACTATTCGCCACGGAGAGCGCACTACCGGTAAGTTGTTCATCCGTGCTCTCCCATCTGTTTTTGCTGATGTTTGTGGAACCACATGATCGGCACGATCAGCAGCAACAGCATCACTATCGCCACCGCCGAAGCCACCGGCCAGTCGCGGTTGTTAAAGAACTCCTGCCACAGCACGCGGCCAATCATGATGCTGTCGGGTCCGCCGAGTAGCTCCGGGATCACAAACTCCCCCACCGCCGGAATAAAGACCAGCATCGATCCGGCAATGATGCCGCCTTTGGTCAGCGGGACAATCACGCTAAAGAAAGTCTTCAGCGGACGGGCGCCCAGATCCAACGAGGCCTCCACCAACGAGTAATCAATACGCGTCAATGCGGTATAAATCGGCAACACCATAAACGGCAGATAGGCGTACACAATGCCGATATAGACCGCCAGATTGGTGTGCAGGATGGTCAGCGGCTGGTCAATAACCCCAAGCCACAGCAAAAAGTTATTCAGCACACCGTTATTTTTCAGGATCCCCATCCACGCATAGACGCGTATCAGGAATGATGTCCATGACGGCAGGATCACCAGCAGCAGCAGAATGTTGCGGGTTGACGGCTTACTGTGCGCCACCGCCCACGCCAGAGGATACCCCAGCAGCAGGCAGCAAAGGGTAGAAACCGCCGCCACCTGCAGAGACTGCAGATAGGCCTCAACATACAGCGGATCGTCGGTCAGCTGCAGGTAGTTGCCAAGATTCAGCGTCAGCGAGAGCTGCCCGTCCGCCCACGCCATCAGGTCGGTGTAGGGCGGTATGGCGCGCGCCATCTCCGCCAGGCTTATCTTGAAGACAATCAGGAAAGGCAGCAGAAACAGCAGGATCAGCCAGATATACGGCATGGCGATCACCAGCTTGCGGCCATGCGCCATTTGCATACGCGCCAGCCAGAGCGCAAAACCGCCCGGTTGTTGGACGCGGGACGGTGGTTCAAGTGTACTCATGGCCGCTCCTTATACCGTCAGCACAACGCAACTGTCAGCGTCCCAGCACAGGCGCACTTCGTCGCCCCAGGTCGGCTGTCCTTTACGATAGCGGTGTTCATTTTGCAGCTGAGCGCTCAGCATCTGCCCGCTTTGCAGGCGGACGTGGTAGATAGAGAGATCGCCAAGATAGGCAATATGCACCACCTCGCCCACCGCGAAGTTATAGCCATCTGCAGGTGGCTCATCACAAAGCATGATTTTTTCCGGACGCAGCGCGACGTAAACCGGCACGTTATCAACAACCGATGAATCCGGATCGACCTTCAGCGGATGCACCAGCCCCGGCGACTCAATAACCAGCCCATCTTCATCGCGCGTTTTCAGCAGCCCCTCGAACACATTTACTGAGCCAATGAACTCGGCGCTGTAACGGGTGGTCGGGTGTTCATAGATCTCCTCCGGCTCGCCGATTTGCACAAACTTACCGCGATTCATAATCGCGATACGCCCGGCCATGGTCATCGCCTCTTCCTGATCGTGGGTCACCATCACGCAGGTCACACCGACGCGCTCCAGAATATCTACCACCTCAAGCTGCATACGATCGCGCAGCTTCTTATCCAGCGCCCCCATCGGCTCATCAAGCAACAGCAGCTTCGGACGCTTCGCCAGACTGCGCGCCAGGGCCACGCGCTGACGCTGGCCACCGGAGAGCTGATGCGGTTTACGCTTCGCGAACTCCTGCATGTGCACCAGGCTCAGCATCTCTACAACGCGGGCGGTAATTTCGGCTTTCGGCAGCTTGTCCTGCTTGAGGCCAAAGGCGATATTCTGCTCAACCGTCATGTGCGGGAACAGGGCGTAGGACTGGAACATCATGTTAATCGGGCGCTGATACGGCGGCACGCTGGAGAGGTCAACGCCGTCCAGCACGATTTGCCCGGCGGTCGGTTGTTCAAAACCGGCCAGCATACGCAGTAACGTCGACTTACCGCAGCCAGATGCACCAAGTAGTGCAAAAATTTCA
>JAFACP010000239.1 GCA_023425455.1 Pseudomonadota bacterium
CGGGGATCAGCACTGTTTCCGAACTGATGCTGGGTATGGACTACGGTCTGAAAGAGTTCAAATTCTTCCCGGCGGAAGCGAATGGCGGCACCAAAGCGCTGCAGGCGATTGCCGGTCCATTCTCTCAGGTACGCTTCTGCCCAACCGGCGGTATCTCTCCGGCGAACTACCGTGACTACCTGGCGCTGAAAAGCGTGCTGTGCATCGGTGGCTCCTGGCTGGTACCGGCGGATGCGCTGGAAGCCGGTGACTGGGATCGTATCACCATGCTTGCTCGCGAAGCGGTTGAAGGCGCGAAGCGCTAAGATCTGAGCGCGTCACCGCATGAAAAACGGGCCTGATGGCCCGTTTATGTTATCCCACTACCTTCACCTTCGCGGCGGCGATTTTCGCCCGGTTTACCGCATCCTCAACGCTCTCCCCGGTCGCTAATGCCACCCCAAGACGACGCGTGCCGTCAATCTCCGGCTTAGCGAACAGACGCAGCTGTAAACCCGCCCCAACCGCACCGTCAAGGTGAGTAAAGGTCACATTCTGGCTGGTCAGCTTCGGCAGGATCACCGCGGACGCCGCCGGGCCGTACTGACGAATGCCGCCAACGGGCAGGCCGAGGAACGCGCGGACGTGCAGCGCGAATTCGGAGAGATCCTGCGAGATCAGCGTCACCATGCCGGTATCGTGCGGACGAGGTGAGACCTCGCTGAAAATGACCTCATCGCCACAAACGAACAGCTCGACGCCAAACAGCCCGTAACCGCCCAGCGCCAGCACCACCTCACGGGCGATATCCTGCGCACGCTGCAGCGCCAGGGGGCTCATCTGCTGCGGCTGCCACGATTCACGGTAATCGCCATCTTCCTGGCGGTGGCCAATCGGGTCGCAGAAATGGACGCCATCAACCGCGCTGACGGTCAGCAGGGTAATTTCAAAATCAAATTTGACCACGCCTTCGACAATCACCCGACCAGCGCCAGCCCGGCCGCCCTGTTGGGCGTAGTCCCAGGCCTTATCCAGCGTTGTGTTGTCGCGGATAAAGCTCTGACCTTTACCCGATGAGCTCATCACCGGCTTTATGATGCACGGGTAGCCAATCTCGTCGACGGCCTGCAAAAATGTCTCTCGGGTGTCGGCGAAACGGTAGCGGGAGGTTGGCAGCGCCAGTGTTTCCGCCGCCAGGCGACGAATGCCTTCCCGGTTCATGGTCAGCTTTGCCGCATTAGCGCAAGGCACGACGCGCTGACCTTCCTGCTCCAGCGCAATCAGCGTGTCGGTGGCAATGGCTTCAATTTCCGGCACCACGAAGTCCGGTTTCTGCTGAGCAATAAGCTCGCGCAGGGCATCGCCATCAAGCATGTTTATCACAAAGGCACGGTGAGCGACGTGCATGGCGGGCGCGTCTGCGTAGCGATCCACGGCGATGACCTCGATGCCCAGGCGCTGGCACTCGATGGCGACCTCTTTTCCCAGTTCACCCGAACCCAGAAGCATTACACGCGTCGCTGCAGGTCGCAGCGCGGTTCCTAATTGAGTCATGATATTCCCCCTGAAAAAGTTGCGCGCAGTATAAACGAAAACGTTTGCGTCTGTCTTGTCCCCGCATCGTGTCAGTGTGCGGGTTATTTGCGCTTCTTTAGCGCTCACCGACATTTCCTGACGCCCGCTGCTTTAGGCTGTGGGGAATGTTCATCGTCAGGCGAGGGAAATCATGTCAGGTTGGTTGAATCAATTACAATCGCTGTTAGGTCAGAAAGGCGCATCGTCGGGGGAGCAGGGGCTGAGTCAGTTACTGGTGCCGGGGGCGCTGGGTGGGCTCGCGGGTCTGCTGGTAGCGAATAAATCCTCGCGCAAGCTGCTGGCTAAATATGGCACCGGCGCGCTGCTGGCCGGCGGAGGCGCAATCGCGGGAACGGTGCTGTGGAACAAATACAAGGCGCGGGTGCGCAGTGCGCATCAGAATGAACCCGATTATGGGGAACATACCTCGCCGCTCGATCTCCGCACCGAGCGCCTGATCATGGCGCTGGTTTTCGCAGCAAAAAGTGACGGTCATATCGACGATAAAGAACGTGCCGCTATCGAGCAGCAGCTGCGCGAGGCGGATGTCGAAGAGCAGGGCAGGGCGCTGGTGGCGCGGGCGATTGAACAACCGCTCGATCCACAGCGTCTGGCGCAAAGTGTGAAGAATGAGGATGAGGCGCTGGAGCTCTATTTTCTCAGCTGCGCGGCTATCGATCTCGATCACTTTATGGAGCGAAGCTACCTCAACGCGCTGGGCGATGCGCTGAACATACCGCAGGACGTTCGGACAGGTATTGAACAGGATATTCAGCAGCAAAAGCAGACGCTAACGGGATAATAATGATCGGCAATGCGACTGTTTCGCTTGCATCGTGCGTACGTTTTGCCACCCTTACTGGATGTATAACGTGAAAGTAAGCATGCCATGCCACCAAAAGCCCGACGTACGCCTCACTCCATTACCACCCACGGCGACACACGCATCGATAACTATTACTGGCTGCGGGACGATACGCGCTCGCAGCCTGATGTGCTTGACTATCTTCATCAGGAAAATGCGTACGGACGCAAGGTCATGTCCAGTCAGCAGGCGCTTCAGGCACAACTGCTGACGGAGATGGTGCAACGCATTCCTCAGCGCGATATCTCCGCGCCGTGGAGTAAAAACGGCTATCGCTATCGCACGGTATATGAACCGGGTAATGAGTACGCTATCTATCAGCGACAGCCGCTCCAGTGTGCCGAATCGGATGGCTGGGACACGCTGCTCGATGCCAATCAGCGGGCTGCCCACAGTGAGTTTTACACGCTCGGTGGCATGGCGATTTCTCCGGACAACGCCATTATGGCGCTGGCGGAGGATTACCTCTCCCGCCGCCAGTACGGTTTGCGTTTTCGCCATCTTGAGACGGGGAACTGGTATCCGGAGACGCTGGAGAATGTCTCAGCGGATTTCGTCTGGGCTAACGATTCCGCAACGGTCTATTACGTTAAAAAACACGCATCCACGTTACTGCCTTACCAGGTCTGGCGTCACACGGTGGGGAGCGCCTCCAGCGGGGACGAGCTGGTCTACGAGGAGCACGATGAGACGTTTTATGTCAGCCTGCAGAAAAGCTCTTCACGTCATTACGTCATCATCCATCTTGCCAGCGCGACAACCTCCGAAGTGCTTTTGCTGGATGCCGAACTGCCCGACGCGCAGCCGCTCTGTTTTCTGCCACGTCGCAAAGACCATGAGTATAGCCTCGACCATTTCCAGCACCGTTTTTATCTTCGTTCTAACCGTGACGGAAAAAATTTTGGCCTCTATCAAACCACGGTGCGTGATGAGCGCAAATGGCAGGTATTAATTCCGCCGCGCGAACAGGTGATGCTTGAAGGCTTTACCCTGTTCACCGACTGGCTGGTGGTGGAGGAGCGCCAGCGCGGGCTGACAAGCCTGCGGCAGATCCACCGTAAAACACAGCAAACGGTAGGCATTGCGTTTGATGACCCGGCCTATGTGACGTGGATTGGCTTCAACCCGGAGCCGGAGTCGTCGCGTTTGCGTTACGGTTACTCTTCGATGACCACGCCAGATACGCTGTTTGAGCTTGATATGGATACCGGGCAGCGGCAGGTGCTGAAGCAGTCCGACGTGGCGGGGTTTGACGCCAACAATTACCGCAGCGAACACCTGTGGGTTACCGCGCGTGACGGGGCGGAGATTCCTGTGTCACTGGTGTATCACAGCGCGCATTTTCGTAAAGGGCATAATCCGTTACTGGTATATGGCTACGGCGCTTACGGTGCGAGCATGGATGCCGATTTCAGCAGCAGCCGCTTAAGTCTTCTCGACCGTGGGTTTGTCTTTGCGATTGCGCATATCCGTGGCGGCGGCGAGCTGGGCCAGCAGTGGTACGAAGACGGCAAGTTTCTGCGAAAGAAAAACACCTTCAACGATTATCTCGATGTCTGCGATGCGTTGATTGAACAGGGATATGGCGATCCTCAGCGCTGCTTTGGGATGGGCGGTAGCGCGGGCGGTATGCTGATGGGCGCGGTAGTCAATCAACGTCCTGAGCGCTTTAAAGGGGTGGTGGCGCAGGTGCCGTTCGTGGATGTGCTGACCACGATGCTTGATGAGTCTATCCCGCTGACAACCGGCGAGTTTGAAGAGTGGGGCAATCCGCAGGACGAGATCTACTATCGCTATATGAAAGCGCATAGCCCATACGACAACGTGGAGGCCAGGGCGTATCCGCATCTGCTGGTCACCACCGGTCTGCATGACTCGCAGGTCCAGTACTGGGAGCCGGCAAAATGGGTGGCAAAACTGCGCGAGCTGAAAACCGACGATAATCTGCTGCTGCTCTGTACGGACATGGACGCAGGGCACGGGGGAAAAT
>JAFACP010000287.1 GCA_023425455.1 Pseudomonadota bacterium
GCAGCGTGTCCACGGTGAAAACTGGTATCGCGGAACCGCGGATGCGGTGACGCAAAACCTCGACATCATTCGCCGTTACAGCGCGGAGTACATCGTGATCCTTGCCGGCGATCATATCTACAAGCAGGATTACTCCCGCATGTTGATTGACCATGTCGAAAAAGGGGCGCGTTGCACCGTCGCCTGTATGCCAGTGCCTGTTGAGGAGGCAAAAGCATTCGGGGTGATGGCTGTGGATGAGCACGACAAAATAATCGACTTCGTCGAAAAACCGGCCAACCCGCCCGCGATGCCCGGCGACCCGGACAAATCACTCGCCAGTATGGGGATCTATGTCTTTGATGCAGATTACCTTTACGAACTGCTGGAAGCGGACGATGCGGATGAGAAATCCAGCCATGATTTCGGCAAAGATATCATTCCGAAAATCACCAAAGCTGGCATGGCTTATGCACATCCTTTCCCGCTGTCCTGCGTGCAATCCGATCCGAATTCAGAACCGTACTGGCGTGACGTGGGGACGCTGGAAGCTTACTGGAAAGCGAATCTCGATCTCGCCTCCGTCACGCCTGAGCTGGATATGTATGACCAGAACTGGCCGATCCGAACGCATATGGAGTCCCTGCCGCCGGCGAAATTCGTCCAGGACCGCTCCGGCAGTCACGGCATGACGCTGAACTCGCTGGTCTCGGGCGGATGCATAATTTCAGGCTCGGTGGTGGTGCAGTCGGTGTTGTTCCCGCGCGTGCGGGTGAATTCATTCTGTAATATCGACTCGGCAGTATTGTTGCCAGATGTCTGGGTCGGACGCTCATGCCGCCTGCGTCGCTGCGTTATCGATCGTGCCTGCGTCATTCCGGAAGGCATGGTGATTGGCGAGAACGCGGAAGAGGATGCGCGCCGTTTCTACCGTTCAGAGGAAGGTATTGTGCTGGTAACGCGTGAAATGCTGCGGAAACTGCAGATCAAACAGGAGCGATAATGCAGGTTTTACATGTATGTTCAGAGATGTTTCCGCTGCTGAAGACGGGTGGCCTGGCCGACGTGATTGGGGCATTACCTGCGGCACAGATTGCCGGTGGCGTCGATGCCCGTGTGCTGTTGCCCGCCTTTCCGGATATCCGGCGGGGTATTCCTGATGCTCAGGTTGTTACCCGCCGCGATACCTTTGCCGGGCGCATCACCCTGCTGTTTGGACATTACAACGGGACCGGTATCTACCTGATCGACGCGCCGCACTTGTACGACAGACCCGGGAGCCCGTACCACGACACCAACCTGTTCGCCTATCCGGATAACGTGCTGCGCTTTGCGCTGCTCGGCTGGGTAGGGGCCGAGATGGCCAGCGGGCTGGATCCGTTCTGGCGTCCGGATGTGGTTCACGCGCATGACTGGCATGCCGGTCTTGCGCCCGCGTATCTGGCGGCGCGGGGTCACCCGGCCAAATCGGTGTTTACGGTACACAACCTGGCCTATCAGGGCATGTATTACGCCCATCATATGAATGACATCGGTCTGCCATGGTCGTTTTATAACATGCACGGGCTGGAGTTTAAGGGGCAGATCTCGTTCCTGAAGGCCGGGCTGTACTACGCCGATCATATCACGGCCGTCAGCCCGACCTATGCCCGGGAGATCACCGAGGCGCAGTACGGCTATGGTCTGGAAGGGCTGTTAAGCCAGCGCCACCGGGAGGGGCGGCTGTCGGGGATTTTAAACGGCGTTGATGAAAAAATCTGGAGCCCGGAAACTGACCTGCTGCTGGCTTCGCGCTACGGGCGTGATTCGGTGGAAGACAAAGCCGAAAACAAGCGTCAGCTGCAAATTGCGATGGGGCTGAAGGTCAACGACAAAGTGCCGCTGTTTGCGGTGGTCAGCCGGCTGACCAGCCAGAAAGGGCTGGATCTGGTGCTGGAAGCGCTGCCGGGGTTACTGGAGCAGGGCGGACAGCTGGCGCTGCTCGGGGCTGGCGATCCGGTGCTGCAGGAGGGGTTCCTGGCGGCAGCGGCGGAGCATCCCGGACAGGTTGGAGTACAGATCGGCTATCACGAGGCCTTCTCGCACCGCATTATGGGCGGCGCGGACGTGATCCTGGTGCCAAGTCGTTTCGAACCCTGCGGCCTGACGCAGCTCTATGGTCTGAAGTATGGCACCTTGCCGCTGGTAAGACGCACCGGCGGGCTGGCGGATACCGTTTCCGACAGTTCGCTGGAGAACCTGGCGGACGGTATCGCCAGCGGCTTTGTGTTTGAAGACAGCAATGCGTGGTCGCTGCTTCGTGCGATCCGTCGCGCTTTCGTATTGTGGTCCCGCCCTTCGCTATGGCGTTACGTTCAGCGCCAGGCGATGGCGATGGATTTTAGTTGGCATGTTGCGGCGCAGTCATACCGCGATCTCTATCAACGCTTGATGTCATAAGGCGGAGTCACAGATATGAATGCACCTTTTAGCTACTCTTCCCCGACACTCAGCATTGAGGCGTTAAAACACTCCATCGCCTATAAGCTGATGTTCACCATCGGAAAAGATCCGGTTATTGCCAATAAACACGAATGGCTGAACGCCACCCTGTTTGCGGTACGTGACCGTCTGGTCGAGCGCTGGCTGCGCTCGAATCGCGCCCAGCTCTCGCAGGAGACCCGACAGGTTTACTACCTGTCGATGGAGTTTCTGATTGGCCGCACCCTGTCCAATGCGCTGCTGTCGCTGGGTATCTATGACGACGTGAAAAATGCCCTCGAAGAGATGGGGCTGGATTTAGAAGAGCTGATCGACGAAGAGAATGACCCAGGCCTCGGTAACGGCGGTCTGGGGCGTCTTGCCGCCTGCTTCCTTGACTCGCTGGCTACGCTGGCCTTGCCCGGCCGCGGATATGGCATCCGCTACGACTATGGCATGTTCAAACAGAACATTGTCGACGGGCGTCAGAAGGAGTCGCCAGACTACTGGCTTGAGTACGGCAACCCGTGGGAGTTCAAGCGCCATAACACGCGCTATAAGGTTCGCTTTGGCGGGCGTATTCAGCAGGAGGGGAAAAAGTCCCGCTGGGTGGAAACCGAAGAGATCCTCGCCGTGGCCTATGACCAGATCATTCCGGGTTACGATACCAACGCCACCAACACGCTGCGGCTGTGGAGCGCACAGGCCAGTAGCGAAATCAACCTCGGGAAATTTAACCAGGGCGACTACTTCGCGGCGGTGGAGGATAAAAACCACTCCGAGAACGTCTCCCGCGTACTCTACCCGGACGACTCAACCTACTCCGGACGTGAGCTGCGTCTGCGTCAGGAGTATTTCCTGGTCTCATCGACGATTCAGGACATCCTGAATCGCCACTATCAGCTGCACAAAACCTCCGCCAATCTGGCGGAAAAGACGGCGATCCACCTGAATGATACCCATCCGGTGCTCTCCATTCCCGAACTGATGCGTCTGCTGATCGACGAACATAAATTTAGCTGGGATGACGCCTTCGAGGTGACCTGTCAGGTGTTCTCCTACACCAACCACACGCTGATGAGCGAAGCGCTGGAAACCTGGCCGGTGGATATGCTCGGTAAGATCCTGCCGCGCCATCTGCAGATCATCTTTGAAATCAATGACTACTTCCTGAAGACGCTGCAGGAGCAGTATCCCAACGACACCGGGCTGCTGAGTCGCGCGTCGATCATTGATGAGTCAAACGGTCGTCGCGTACGGATGGCCTGGCTGGCGGTGGTGATCAGCCACAAGGTCAATGGGGTGTCTGAACTGCACTCTAACCTGATGGTGCAATCGCTGTTTGCCGATTTTGCCAAAATTTTCCCGACGCGTTTTTGCAACGTGACCAACGGCGTAACGCCGCGTCGCTGGCTGGCGCTGGCCAACCCGCCGTTATCTGAGGTGCTGGACAGCAACATCGGCCGTACCTGGCGTACCGACCTGAGCCAGCTGAGCGAGCTTGAACAGCATATTGATTTCCCGACGGTGAACAAAGCCGTGCGTGAGGCCAAGCTGCTGAATAAAAAGCGTCTGGCGGTTTATCTGGCGATGCATCTGAACGTGGTGGCGAACCCGAAAGCGCTGTTCGACGTGCAGATCAAACGCATCCACGAGTACAAGCGTCAGCTGATGAACGTGCTGCACGTGATCACCCATTACAACCGTATCAAGGCCGACCCGATGGCGGAGTGGGTGCCGCGGGTGAAAATATTTGCCGGTAAGGCGGCCTCCGCGTACTACATGGCGAAGCACATTATTCATCTGATCAACGATGTGGCGAAGGTGGTGAACAGCGATCCGGTGATTGGCGATAAGCTGAAGGTGGTGTTCATCCCAAACTACAGCGTCAGCCTGGCGCAGCTGATCATCCCGGCGGCGGATCTGTCCGAACAGATTTCAACGGCGGGCACGGAAGCGTCCGGCACCAGCAACATGAAGTTTGCACTCAACGGCGCGCTGACCATCGGCACGCTGGATGGGGCAAACGTTGAGATGCTGGAGCATGTGGGAGCAGAGAACATCTTTATCTTCGGCAATACCACGGAAGAGGTTGAGGCGCTGCGTAAACAGGGCTACAAGCCGCGTGAGTATTATGAGCAGGACGACGAGTTACGTCAGGTGCTGACGCAAATCGCCACC
>JAFACP010000308.1 GCA_023425455.1 Pseudomonadota bacterium
GCGTAAAGCGACGCTCGATACGCTGGCGCTCTACCTGGCCTGCGGTATCGATCCGGAAAAAAGCACCATCTTCGTTCAGTCCCATGTGCCGGAGCATGCGCAGCTGGGCTGGGCGTTGAACTGCTACACCTACTTTGGTGAGCTGAGCCGTATGACGCAGTTCAAAGACAAGTCAGCGCGCTACGCCGAAAACATTAACGCCGGCCTGTTCGACTACCCGGTGCTGATGGCGGCCGATATCCTCCTGTATCAGACGAACCAGGTGCCGGTGGGTGAAGATCAGAAGCAGCATCTGGAGCTGAGCCGCGATATCGCCCAGCGCTTTAATGCCATTTACGGTGACGTCTTCAACGTGCCAGAGCCGTTTATTCCGAAATCCGGCGCACGCGTGATGTCGCTGCTGGAGCCGACGAAGAAGATGTCCAAATCTGACGATAACCGTAACAACGTTATCGGCCTGCTGGAAGATCCGAAATCGGTGGTGAAAAAGCTCAAGCGCGCGGTGACCGATTCCGACGAACCGCCTGTCGTCCGTTACGACGTGCAGAACAAAGCGGGCGTCTCCAACCTGCTGGATATTCTCTCCGGCGTGACCGGCCAGAGTATTCCGGAGCTGGAACAGCACTTCGAAGGCAAAATGTATGGTCACCTGAAAGGCGAAGTCGCCGATGCCGTTTCCGCTATGCTGACCGAGCTGCAGGCACGCTACAACCGCTTCCGTAACGACGAAGCCTTCCTGCAGAAGGTGATGAAAGAGGGGGCGGAAAAAGCCAGCGCGCACGCCTCCCTGACCCTGAAAGCGGTCTACGACGCGATCGGGTTTGTGGCCAGGCCATAACCCTGCGACACATAAAAAAACCGGGTCGGCCCCGGTTTTTTTATGTCCGAAACATGCCGGTTGCGCTGCTGACGGCCTGACTCGTACAGGATGACCCGCGAGGTCAGTGGCTGGAGAACCAGTTCAGCTTGTCACGCAGCTCGACCACGCGGCCCACGACGATCAGCGCCGGGCTTTCAACCTGCTGCGCCAGCGCTTCCAGCTGTGTCAGCACGCCACTTACCACGCGTTGTTTGACCGAGGTGCCATTTTCGATCAGCGCGACGGGCATATCTTCCTCCATACGGTGCTCCAGCAGCTTCGCCTGAATGGTGGCGGCCTGATTCAGCCCCATGTAGAACACCAGCGTCTGCTTTTCCGCCGCCAGGTTATGCCAGTCCAGCTCGCAGCCGGTTTTCAGGTGACCGGTGACCAGACGCACGCTCTGGGCATAATCGCGGTGGGTCAGCGGTATGCCGGAATAGGCCGAACAGCCGGAGGCTGCGGTAATGCCCGGCACGACGGAAAACGGGATCCCCGCATGGCACAAGGTTTCCAGCTCTTCGCCGCCGCGGCCAAAGATAAAGGGATCGCCGCCTTTAAGGCGCACCACGCGTTTGCCTTTCTGCGCTTCCCGCAGCAGGATCTGGTTAATCTCTTCCTGCGGCACGCAGTGGAAGCCCGCGCGTTTGCCGACGAAGACGCGATCGGCGTCGCGGCGGACCAGGTTGAGGATGTCGTCGGAGACCAGACGGTCGTACACCACGGTATCGGCCTGCTGGATCTGCTGTAGCCCTTTCAGGGTCAACAGGCCTGCATCGCCAGGACCTGCGCCCACCAGCACCACTTCCCCACGCGTGTCCAGCGGTTCGCTGAGCAGCTGTTCGGTGGTGCGGGCGACGGAGGCGGCGTCCTGATTCGCCAGCGACTGGGCCAGCCTGTCGTTGACGAAAAATTTCTCCCAGAATCGGCGGCGTTCACCCACGGTTGCGAAGGTCTGCTTCACCCTGGCGCGGAGTTGCCCGGCATAGTGCGCCACCTGGCCGAGATGCTGCGGCAGTAGGGACTCCAGTTTTTCGCGCAACAGGCGCGCCAGCACGGGAGACGTTCCACCAGAGGAGACGGCCACCATCAGCGGCGAGCGATCGATAATCGACGGCATGATAAAGCTGGCCTCTTTCGGCGCATCCACCACGTTACAGAAGATACGCCGCGCTTCGCAGGCATCACTGACGCTCTGGTTAACCGCATCGTCATCCGTTGCCGCAATTGTCAGCCAGCAGGTATCCAGCAGGGACTCGTCAAACGCCCCTTGTACCAGCGTGAGCATCCCTTCCTGTGCCCAGGCGTCGAACTGTGGCGCAAAGGAGAGGGCATTGACGGTAAGCCGGGCGCCGGCCTCCAGCAGCAGGCGCGCTTTACGTTCAGCGACATCGCCACCGCCCACGAGCAGGCAGTCGCGGTTGCGTAATTGACAAAAAATCGGCAGGTGATCCACGACGTTACCTCACAGCATTCATGGCGGGGGAAGAATTGACGTCAGGATAACAGCAGGAATCGTACAGAACATACGGTTTTTCCTGCCGTTACCCATAAGGGGTCATAAGCCTTTCCTATTGAAAAGGCGAGAGGTTACGCTTTCAGCTGCACCTCGCCGTCCTTCACGCGGACGTCGTAGTGTTTGACCGAGAAGCTTTCATCTTCCATGCAGAGTCCGTCGGTTAAGCGGAAGCGCTGCTTTTTCAGTGGGCTGGCAACCCACAGCTCGCCCTGGTGCTCCGCAATCAGACCGCGGGAGAGCACGCTGGCCTCGAAGAACGGGTCGATATTGCTGATGGCATAGACCTGTTCATCGTGGCGAGGGCGGAAAATCGCCACCTGCTCGTTGCCCAGCAGGGCACAGACGCCGGTTGCTGGCAGAATGTCGTTAATGTTGCAGATGTTTACCCACTGGCTCATGCGTTTTCCTCCACCAGCATCACCGGAATACGTTCATACGGGGTCGCTGGACGGTGCTGTTCGCGCTCCGGCACCACCTGCACGTTCGGGTCGCGCTGGGTGCCGTTGATAAAGTGTTTGAAGCGCGTCTGCGCCGCTGGCGTGTTCACGGTTTCGGTCCACTCGCAGATCACCGCCTCGCGCAGGCGGCTCATTTCGGCCTCCAGCTGTTCGTTCAGGCCGAGTTTGTCGTCAATGATGACCGATTTCAGGTAGTCGATGCCGCCGTCCAGGTTATCCAGCCATGACGCGGTGCGCGTCAGCTTGTCGGCCGTACGGATATAGAACATCATGAAGCGGTCGAGATAGCGGATCAGCGTGTCGTGGTCGAGATCCGCTGCCAGCAGATCGGCATGACGTGGTTTCATCCCGCCGTTGCCACAGACATACAGGTTCCAGCCTTTCTCAGTGGCGATGATCCCCACGTCTTTTCCCTGCGCTTCCGCACATTCGCGGGTACAGCCGGAGACGCCGAACTTCATTTTGTGCGGCGTGCGGATGCCTTTATAGCGGTTTTCCAGCTCCACACCGAAGCCCACGCTATCGCCAACGCCGTAGCGGCACCAGGTACTGCCCACGCAGGTTTTGGCCATCCGCAGCGCTTTGGCGTACGCGTGGCCGGTTTCGAAGCCCGCGTCAATCAGCTGACGCCAGATTTCCGGCAGGTCATCTTTCTGCGCGCCGAACAGACCGATACGCTGAGAGCCGGTGATTTTGGTGTACAGGTTAAATTCACGTGCGATATGGCCAACGGCCATCAGCCCCTCCGGGGTGATCTCGCCGCCGGCAGAGCGGGGGATCACCGAGTAGGTGCCGTCTTTCTGGATATTCGCCAGGAAGTTGTCGTTGGTGTCCTGGAGCGGAGTGTGGTCGGGTTTGAGAATGTACTCATTCCAGCAGGACGCCAGCAGGGAGCCTACGGTCGGTTTACACACTTCACAGCCATAGCCCTGACCGTGTTTTTTCAGCAGCTCGTCGAAGGATTTGATCCCTTCCACGCGGATCAGGTGATACAGCTCCTGGCGGGAGTAGGCGAAGTGCTCACACAGGTTGTTGTTCACTTCGATGCCCTGTTTTGCCAGCTCGGCGTTCAGCACCTGAGTCACCAGCGGGATACACCCTCCGCAGCCCGTCCCGGCTTTGGTTTCGGCTTTCAGGGCGGCAACGGTGTGGCAGCCCTTATTGATGGCCGCGACCAGCATGCCTTTGGTGACGTCGAAGCAGGAGCAAATCTGCGCGCTGTCCGGCAGTTTGTCCACCCCGATAGAGGGTTTACCGCCGGAAGCGTGTGCCGGGAGGATCAGGGCGTCCGGGTTTCCCGGCAGCTCAATGGCGTTCAGCACCAGCTGCAGCAGGTTGCCGTAATCACTGGTGTCACCCACCAGCACCGCACCCAGCAGGGTTTTGTTGTCCTGGCTGACGATCAGGCGCTTGTAGACCTCTTTGCTTTCATCCAGATAGACGTAGCTACGGGCGTTCGGGGTACGAGCGTGCGCATCACCGATACCGCCAACGTCAACGCCCAGCAGTTTGAGCTTAGCGCTCATATCAGCGCCTTCGAAGGTATTGTCGTTGCCGAGGATATGGTCGACGGCGACCTGCGCCATTTTGTAGCCTGGCGCCACCAGGCCATACACGCGGTTATTCCAGCTGGCGCATTCGCCGATAGCGTAAATATCCGGATCGGAGGTCTGGCAGGCATCGTTAATCATGATCCCGCCGCGTTGGGCTACCGCCAGACCGCATTGATTGGCCAGCTTGTCGCGCGGGCGAATGCCGGTTGAGAAGACGATAAAGTCCACTTCCAGTGCGCTGCCGTCAGCAAAATGCATCGTTTTACGTGCTTCACTGCCCTGCTGGACGATCTCTTTGGTGTTTTTGCTGGTGTGAACTTTCACGTCCATGCTTTCGATTTTGCGCTTCAGCTGATCGCCACCCATGTGATCAAGCTGCTCGGCCATCAGCATCGGGGCGAATTCGATTACGTGGGTTTCCACGCCGAGGTTTTTCAGGGCGCCAGCGGCTTCGAGACCCAGCAGGCCGCCGCCGATCACCGCGCCGCGTTTGCTGCGGCGGGCGCAGTTTTCAATCGCCTTCAGGTCTTCAATGGTACGGTAAACGAAGCAATCCTGCGTTTCAGCGCCTTTGATTGGCGGGATCCACGGATAAGAGCCCGTCGCCATAATCAGCTTGTCGTAAAAAACCGTCCGTCCGGCGCTGGAGTGGATCACTTTTTCCTGGCGATTGATGGTGATAGCGCGTTCGCCCACCAGTACGTTTACGCCATGCTTCTCGTAGAAACCTTCACGCACAAGGGAGAGCTCTTCGGCGGTATGGTGGGAGAAGTAGGAAGACAAGTGCACACGGTCGTATGCTTTGCGGGGTTCTTCACAAAAGACGGTAATCTCGAAGCGGGCGGCATCGGCTTTATCGAGGAGATCCTCAATAAAGCGGTGGCCGACCATGCCGTTACCGATGATAGCGAGTCTGACTTTGCTCATTTTTGCCTCGATTTCTTTTCTATTACCGCCTACCTTAACGATTCAGCCGGGGCGCTTATTGATGCAAGTCAAATACGTCTCTCACTACCCCTTAAGTGGTATGGTGCTGATTTATAAGATATTTTGTAAGTTATGGAAATCGCTGGCTTTTCGTTCTCGCCGATTTTGTGTACAACTGAGCGAGTGTGTTTTTAGATTCGCGCGCATCGCGATATCAGCTGCGTTATTCGGGAGAAAGTATGTCTACAACACCGCTATGGCTTGTGCAGAATGTTCGTTTACCCGGCCGTGAGGGCATGTGGCAAATCGCCATTGAGAGCGGTCGTTTCGGCGAGATCGCGCCGATGAACACGACGCATGCGGAGAGTTATGAAGTCCTCAACGGGCGCGGCGGTCTGGCGATCCCGCCGTTTATTGAACCGCATATTCACCTTG
>JAFACP010000381.1 GCA_023425455.1 Pseudomonadota bacterium
TATCGGTCTCGGTACTGATCAGCTCAATCCACTGCATCAGCAGCGCATCGAAAAGGAAGATAGAGACAGCAAACACAACCAGCCACCCGTATTTACGAATCATGATGTCGTTCCGAAAAATGAGACCTGTTAGTAAGGTGGTGGAAATATACACGAAAAGACGGCGTTGAAAAGCCGAAGACGCAAAGGTTTACAAAGCGTGGTGGGCAGGCGGGACAGGCAATAAAAAAGGCGCTTCCCCATGCCGGTTCGCGCCTTTTTAAACAAGCAGTTAGCTAATCGAAATTAGTTCATGCCGTATTTTTTCAGTTTCTTACGCAGGGTACCACGGTTGATACCCATCATCAGGGCAGCGCGGGTTTGGTTACCGCGGGTGTATTGCATCACCATGTCCAACAGTGGCTGTTCAACTTCAGCCAGTACCAGCTCATACAGGTCATTAACATCCTGACCGTTCAGTTGAGCAAAATAGTTCTTCAGTGCCTGTTTAACCGAGTCACGCAGGGGTTTTTGAGTTACCTGATCCTGAGAGTTAACGGTAGAAACGGTCAGTACGTCAGAATTTACGCGTTGTTCGAACATAGTTCTGTCAGCTCTTTATTTCATTACGCAAAATTTTCGAAGTATGCCTCCAACGCCTCCAGCTGTTCGCTGGCATCCTCTATGGCGTTGAATGTGCGCCGAAACTGGTCATTTGGAGCGTGCTCCTGGAGATACCAGGAGACGTGTTTACGCGCAATTCGGTACCCTTTTGCCTGACCGTAAAAGTCATGCAATTCCCGAACGTGCGAACAAAGCAAGCGCTTAACCTCTGCCAGAGGCAGTGGGGCAAGCAGCTCCCCAGTGTCCAGATAATGCTGGATTTCCCGAAAGATCCAGGGTCTTCCCTGAGCTGCACGTCCTATCATCAGAGCATCAGCTCCCGTATAGTCGAGCACAGCTCTGGCTTTAAGCGGGTCAGTAATGTCACCATTCGCGATAACCGGAATGGAAACTTTCTGCTTAACTGCCCGAATGCTGTCGTATTCAGCGTCACCATTGAACAAACAGGCGCGGGTGCGTCCATGAATGGTCAGGGCCTGAATGCCACAGCCTTCAGCCAGTTGGGCAATTTCTACGCAGTTACGGTGCTCCGGCGACCAACCGGTGCGAATCTTTAACGTAACAGGAACGTCCACCGCGCTGACAACCGCCGTCAGGATAGACTTCACCTGGTCGGGGTATTGCAGAAGGGCTGAACCTGCAAGCTTGCGATTCACCTTTTTGGCCGGACACCCCATATTGATATCAATAATCTGGGCGCCACTTTCCACGTTAATACGCGCGGCGTCAGCCATCTCTTCCGGCACGCTTCCGGCAATTTGCACGGTGCGAATACCCGGCTCATCAATGTGCACCATCCGCAGCCGGGACTTATCGCTCTCCCACACCTGCGGGTTAGACGACATCATCTCGGAAACGGTGAGTCCTGCTCCCATCTCGTAGCACAGCGTCCTGAACGGCCGGTCGGTAATACCTGCCATAGGTGCTGCGATCAGGCGATTTCTGAGCTGGTGGTGTCCGATGCGCATGAGTTAAGAAATGACCATACTGTGACTGCAAGGCGGCGTATATTACGCATTTTTTGCACGAGATGAAAGGCCAAACTTTGAACAATCCTCTGCCTTAGATCAATGAACTGCGACGAAAATCGCAGTGAAAAAATTATTAATAATAAAAATCATTGGCTTAGTTTGATTTTGTTGTTTTGCCCCGGCGTATAAATTCCTTAAACTTCTCTGCATTTCTTCAAATATGAAAGATGAAAACGGGATAATCTGCTTTTTTTCTAAGCAGATTATCCCGGATGAATGGGATCTGCGTCTCATTTCAGGACAAGATCGCTATCCATGATGCGTATATTATTCCACCACAATACGGCCATGAAGTGACTGTACTGGACGGTTATTATCGTGGTGCATGGTATGGGCAAATTTCTCAAGCTGGGCCGCAGAAAGCGTCAGCGGGTGTTTGAGCACTATCCACGTCACCCCTTCAGAGCAAGGCGGGGTTGTCAGAGAGCCGCTAAAGCGCCAGTAGGTTTTGTCGGCGGGCAGCAGCGTGTTGAGATCGAGATGCAGGGTCAGGCTGGCATTTTCCTGTGCTTTACCCGGCATCACGCGCCACAGCTTTTCCAGCTCCGTATTGGCGGCGCCTGGCTCAAACATCACCGCAACAACAACAATCTCGCCGTTTGCGTTTTTATGTACCAGATGCATCTCCATGGCATAGCTTTTCCCGTGGATCGTATTTTCGCTCGGCGCGTGAAAATGGAACTGCTGCAGCTGCCAGCTCTGATTATCGAGCTGGATGCTGTCGGCGGTCTCCGCTCGCTCACTTGCCTGAATCGTGTGGCCATTATTGGTCAACGTGACGGGACCTTCGACGTAATGGGTTTGAAGGGGCGAAAGATGGGCGTTATAGGTTGCGTCAATATTGATGGGAGACTGGTTCATTCCCGTTTGACAGGTTTTAAAGGCGTCATCCAGTTCGCTCCAGTGTGCCGGGGCGTCTTCTCCCTCATAGCTCCAGTGGGAAGCGTAAGCAGAAGCGGAGATCACACTCAGCGCCAGGAGCGCTGCCTTGCCGATAAATGTAGACATATTATTCATCCAATGAATGTTGTTGGTTAAATTATTAATTAACTCAATGAGTTAACGGTTTATTTTATCGCGGGACAGGAAGCGGCGTGAGGATTATTGCGGTGAAGACGGCGTGGTCAGATGACCACGCCAGAAGAGGGGTTACTTTTTACGACCGGTAATACGGCACCATTCCTCTTTCTCTACCACCGGGTCGAGCGTAAAGAGGTCGGCATAGGCTTCACAGACGCTTTCCGCCTGGCTGGCAAGAATACCGGAAAGGCCCAGTAAACCGCCCTCAACGGGCAGTACGCTGATTAATGGCGCCAGCTCGCGTAACGGGCCTGCCAGGATGTTGGCAACCACCACATCGGCTTTCATGGCCTCTGGCTGTGCGTCAGGCAGATACAGCTCCAGACGCCCGGATACGCCATTGCGCTCGGCGTTTTCGCGGCTGGCCTGAATCGCCTGCGGATCAATATCGATCCCGATGGCTTTGGCGGCGCCCAGCTTTAATGCTGCGATGGCGAGGATCCCGGATCCGCAGCCAAAGTCGATCACGGTCTTACCTTCCAGATCCAACCCGTCCAGCCACTGCAGGCACAGAGAGGTGGTCGGGTGAGTACCTGTACCAAATGCGAGGCCCGGATCGAGCATCACGTTGACCGCGTTTTCGTCCGGCACCTCGCGCCAGCTCGGGCAGATCCACAGACGCTTACCAAACTGCATCGGGTGGAAGTTATCCATCCACTCGCGCTCCCAGTCCTTGTCTTCCAGCTGTTCAATTTTATGGGCAAAGCCTGCCCCCAGCAGCGGATGGTTCTCCAGAATGGCGACCACCTCTTTCATGTCGGTTTCGGCATCGAACAGGCCGATGACGTCGGTATCTCCCCACAGACGCGTTTCACCCGGCAGCGGCTCAAAAACCGGCGTGTCATGCGTGTCCTGGAAGGTGATAGAGACCGAACCGGCCTCCATCAGGGCTTCACTCAGCTCTTCGGCGTTAGCGCCGGTCGTATTCAGTTTTAGTTGGATCCACGGCATGGCAAAACTCTTTATTTATCAGTAGAAAACATGGTGGTTTGTGGGACGGGTTGACCAAAACGGTTCCCGATGACAAACGCCAGTAAACTTAACAGTAACGAAGGCACAATCGGATGGAAGCCCAGGTACTGGATCTTGAATGTCGCGAGAAGGGCATAAATCACGCCGCCCGCAATCATTGCGCTTAGTGCACCTGCAGCATTCGCCCGCTCCCAGTACAGGCCCAGTACCAGCGGCCACAGAAATACCGCTTCCAGCCCGCCAAATGCGAGCAGATTTAGCCAGATGATCATCTCCGGCGGTCGCCAGGCGGCCAGCAGCAGCAATAGTCCTAATACCAGCGTGATAATGGCGGACATCCGCTTCAGACGTGATTCATTGGCGATCTGTTCCGGACGCAGGTTCAGGTAGAGATCTTTTATGATCGTAGCGGAACTTTGCAGTAACTGGGCGTTGATCGTCGACATGATCGCCGCCATCGGCGCGGCGAGGAAAATACCGGCGGCAAACGGCGGCAGCACTTTGACCATCAATGTCGGGATCACCAGATCAGGTACGGTGAGATCGGGGATCACCGCCCGCCCAAGGGCGCCTGCCAGGTGCATACCCAGCATCAGAATAGCGACAACGAGCGTTCCGACAATAATGCCCTTATGCACCGCCTTGCTGTCTTTATAGGAAATGCAGCGAACGGCGGTATGGGGCAGCCCGATGACGCCAAAGCAGACCAGCACCCAGAAAGAGGTCATAAATGCCGGGGAGAGGATATCGTCCACGCCCTGCGGCGAGACCAGCTTCGGATCGATGGCCTGCAGGGTTTCGACCGCCTTGCCAAGGCCACCTGCGGCATGGACGATACCGGTCAGCAGGACAATCGTACCGACCAGCATCACCAGCCCCTGCAGCGTATCGTTCAGGACGCTGGCGCGAAATCCGCCAAAGGCGGTATAGAGCGCAATGCTGATGCCAAAGATCAGTAACCCCGTTTCGTAGGGAATGCCAGCGGCGGTTTCCAGCAGACGCGCGCCGCCGATAAATTGCACCGTCATTGCGCCAATAAATGCCACTAACAGACTGAGGCTGGCCAGCCAGACCAGTAAACGGCTCTGATAGCGCGCATAGAGCATATCGTTCAGCGTCACGGCATTGTAGCGTCTGGCGAGGATCGCGAACTTTTTCCCCAGAATTCCCAGCGACAGCCAGATGGCCGGAAGCTGGATCATGGCCAGCAGTACCCAGCCAAGACCATACTTATAGGCCGCCCCGGGGCCGCCAATAAATGAGCTGGCGCTGATATAGGTGGCGGTGAGCGTCATCGCTAACACCACCCCTCCCATTGAGCGGCTGCCGAGGAAGTACTCGTTAAGGAAGGAGCCGGTGGCACGCTTACGCATGGCATAGACCGACAGGCCAAACACGAAGCACAGATAGGCAACCAGCGGCAGAATGACTTCAGGCTGCATCGTCGTCCTCCAGCGGGATATCCCGGTAGATAAACTTCACCATCGCCCAGCACAGCAGAATAAAGACCAGGGGCACCAGCAGGCAGGCCATTTCAAACCAGTGCGGTAAGCCGGTGATGCCTGTGGTTGAATCAGGTAAGTAAGCAGTTACTAACCACGCGGCAAGATAGAGAAGGGTCAGCCACAGCGCCCAGCGCGCTTCTTTATGGGCCTGAACAAAACGGTTGTCCATTTTTTGTCCCTTGTGGATGAAGAAAGCGGGGATTGTACATGATGGGACCTGGCGATCCCCAGAAATAAAAAAGGCCGGATTATCCGGCCTTTTAGCGACAATGCGATCTTACTTCTCTTGCAGACCGAGTTTTTTCTCCAGGTAGTGGATATTTGTTCCACCATTCTGGAAGTGCTCGTCGCTCATGATACGCATCTGCAGATCAACGTTGGTTTTGATACCGTCGATGATCAGTTCCTGCAGGGCGTTCTTCATGCGGGCAATCGCCACATCACGGTTTTCGCCGAAGCAGATAAGCTTGCCGATCATTGAGTCATAGTACGGCGGTACGGTGTAACCGGCGTAGATATGAGACTCCCAGCGCACACCAAAGCCACCCGGCGCGTGGAAACGCGTGATTTTACCCGGGCTTGGCAGGAAGGTATTCGGGTCTTCGGCGTTGATACGGCACTCTACCGCATGGCCTTTCACCACAACTTCTTCCTGCTTGATGGACAGCGGCTGGCCTGCAGCGATACGCAGCTGTTCTTTGATCAGGTCAACGCCGGTGATCATTTCGGTAACCGGGTGTTCAACCTGAATACGGGTGTTCATCTCAATGAAGTAGAACTCGCCGTTTTCGAACAGGAACTCAAACGTACCTGCGCCGCGATAGCCGATATCGACGCACGCTTTGGAGCAACGTTCGCCGATATAGCGACGCAGTTCCGGCGTAATGCCCGGCGCTGGCGCTTCTTCGACCACTTTCTGGTGGCGGCGCTGCATGGAGCAGTCACGTTCAGCCAGATAGATAGCGTTGCCCTGACCGTCAGCCAGCACCTGAATTTCGATGTGGCGTGGGTTTTCCAGGTATTTTTCCATGTACACCATGTCGTTGCTGAAAGCGGCTTTCGCTTCAGCTTTGGTCATGGAGATGGATTGCGCCAGCTCAGCATCGCTGCGTACAACGCGCATACCGCGACCACCGCCGCCGCCGGACGCCTTGATGATAACCGGGTAGCCGATGCGTTTAGCATGGGCACGGTTAACATCCATATCGTCGCCCAGAGGGCCATCGGAGCCGGGTACGGTTGGAACGCCCGCTTTCTTCATCGCGGTAATGGCAGACACTTTGTCGCCCATCAGGCGAATGGTGTCCGCTTTCGGGCCAATGAAGATAAAGCCGGAGCGCTCAACCTGTTCAGCAAAGTTGGCATTCTCAGAGAGGAAGCCGTAACCCGGGTGAATCGCCACCGCGCCAGTGATTTCAGCGGCGCTGATGATAGCCGGGATGTTCAGATAGCTTTTTACGGACGGAGCCGGGCCAATACAAACCGTCTCATCCGCCAGCAATACGTGTTTTAAATCGCGGTCCGCACTGGAGTGCACGGCGACAGTCTTGATGCCCAGTTCTTTACAGGCACGAAGAATACGCAATGCAATCTCGCCGCGGTTGGCGATAACAATTTTATCCAGCATGTTCGCCTCGTTACTCGATGACGACCAGCGGCTCGTCAAATTCTACCGGCTGACCACTTTCGACCAGAATCGCTTTCACAGTACCTGATTTGTCTGCTTCGATCTGGTTCATCATTTTCATGGCTTCGACGATGCACAGGGTATCGCCTACGTTGACTTTCTGACCCACTTCGATGAACGCTTTCGCTTCAGGGCTTGGGGTGCGGTAGAAAGTACCAACCATTGGGGAACGTACGATGTGACCACTGATTTCTGCAGCGGCAGCGGCTGCGGCAGGTGCGGCTTCTGCTGCTGGCGCAACGGCTGCGGAGAGTGCAGGCTGTTGCACTGGCGCAGCGTACGCTTGCTGCATTACCGGGAAGCTGGCGGCTGGCGCTGCACGGCTGATGCGTACAGACTCTTCGCCTTCAGAAATTTCCAGTTCGGAGATGCCTGATTCTTCAACCAGCTCGATCAGTTTTTTAATCTTACGAATATCCATGAGTGGGTTCCGTACTCTTGTTTAGTGTGATTGTGACAGGCGTTTTACCGCTGTCTGTAAAGCGTATGAATAGCCGTCTGCGCCCAGTCCGCAGATAACGCCAGCGGCGATATCCGACAGATAAGAATGGTGGCGAAACGGCTCTCGGGCGTGCACGTTACTCAGGTGGATCTCGATAAACGGGATACTCACCGCGAGCAGCGCGTCGCGGATAGCAACACTGGTGTGCGTAAACGCGGCCGGATTGATCAGGATATAGTCCACATTGTCTTTAGCCTGATGAATACGGTCGATGATTGCGTACTCCGCGTTTGACTGGAAATGGTCCAAATCCACATTCAGCGAGCCTGCTTCCGCGCTCAGACGGTTAACAATTTCGCTTAATGTTAGCGAGCCATACTTGTCTGGCTCACGGGTGCCGAGCATGTTCAGGTTCGGTCCGTTCAAAACTAAGATCTGGTATTTGTCAGCCATTGTGCCGCTATCTCCTGCGATTCTCCGGTAAAAAACAAAATATACCTTCGATACGCGATTGTCACCCTTTCAGAGGCCAAAAACCTCCATCAGGAAAACCAAAGTCGCACATTATAACGATTTCGTAGCATTTGGCAGCTAAATACTGGTCTTATCAGGGAAGATTATCAACCGCTATCCGAAAAAGATCCGCGGTTGATAAGTAATCTGCGGGAAAACGCACAGTTTAACGCACTATCTAAACCACTGGCGGAACTTCTTGTAACGCCACGCTAAAAGCGCCAGCGCCAGCAGCGCGTAGATGACAGGCTGCGGGGATAAAATCTTCACCGACCACAGGTAGTGGATGGGGGCGAGGATCGCGACAAGATAGACGAAATTATGTAAAAGTTGCCAGCGCCGCCCCAGCTTTTGCTGCGCATACCGGGTGGATGTCAGCGTTAGCGCCAGTAAGACCAGCCAGCTCACAATGCCCAGCGTCAGATATGGACGCGTCACCAGTTCGCTACCCAACAGTGCCAGGTTGTTAATCCCCAGCTCCAGCAGCGCGTAGCTGGTCAGATGCAGCGTGGCCCAGGCGAAACACCATAGCCCTAAGAGTCGACGCGTTCGTATCAATAATGGCTGTTTAGCGTAGCGCGCTAACGGAGAAATCAGCAAGGTCGCCAGTAAAAATTTCAGAGCCATCCTACCGGTAAAGTGCTGGATATCTTTTGCCGGATCGGCGCTGAAATAGCCGTTGCTGGCGGCCCAAAACAGCCACAACAGCGGCAATAAGCCTGCTAAATGTAACAGGACTTTGAGCCAGGTTATCTGTTTGAGGGTGAGCCGCACTAGAAGTTCTCCCGCAGGTTCAGACCGCGATAAAGGGAAGCCACTTCATCTGCGTAGCCGTTAAACAACAGCGTCGGCTGGCGCTTTACATCCAGCGCGCCGCCGGAGCCGATAAACCGCTCCGTGGCTTGCGACCAGCGAGGGTGATCGACATGTGGGTTAACGTTGGCAAAAAATCCGTACTCGCCAGGGGCGGCCAGATTCCAGGTGGTCGGTGGACGCTCGCGGGTGAGGGTGATGCTGACAATCGATTTGATCCCCTTAAAGCCATACTTCCACGGTACGGTTAAGCGCACCGGCGCCCCGTTTTGTGGCGGCAGCGCTTTGCCATATACCCCAACCGACAGCAGGGTCAGCGGGTGCATGGCTTCGTCGAGGCGCAGGCCTTCAACGTACGGATAAGCAAGCCCGCCGCCGATAAAGCGGTCTTTCTGTCCCGGCATTTCATCCGGTGCGTAGCGGGTCTGAAACGCGACATACTTCGCGTTGCTGGTGGGCTCCACCATCGCCAGTAGCTTATGCAGCGGGAACCCGACCCACGGCACCACCATTGACCAGGCCTCAACGCAACGCATGCGATAAATGCGCTCTTCAAGCGGGAAACGGGTCGTGAGATCGTGGTGATCGAGGGTCAGCGGTTTCGCGACTTCTCCGTCGATTTTTAACGTCCAGGGATCGGTCTTCATGCTTCCGGCATTGGCTGCGGGGTCGGCTTTATCGAGACCGAACTCGTAGAAGTTGTTATAGCCGGTGACCTTGTCTTCCGGCGTCAGCGCCAGTTTGCTCTGCCATTGTGCCGGTCTGCTGAAGTCGAGTGGCTTACCGGAGGGGGCTTTCGGGCGATCGTTGCCCTTAAACCAGTCAAGCAGACTGGCATGTGCCGCAGGTGGAAGGGTCAGGGCTGTGGCGCTGATCCCCAGCATTTTCAGGATCTGGCGGCGCTGTAACATAAAGACAGATTCAGACGTTACGTCAGCTTCCGTCAGCTTGCGGTTTTTCATGGCATCCTCCGTCATGCATTTTTTTAAGCATGACGGAGAAGATGGTTTCGCGCGAATATGTCACAACAATTTGAAGATTAGACGATTTTCACCAGCGCGCGACCGTGGAACTGGTTATCCATGATCTTACCGGCGTATTCCGGCGCCTGCGTGAGGCTAATTTCCGTTGCGCTTTGGGCATAGAAGGATTCAGGCAGATCGTGTGCCAGCCGCTCCCAGGCTTCGGCGCGGCGCGCGGCAGGCGTCATGACGGAATCCACCCCCTGCAGACGGACATTACGCAGAATAAATGGCATGACCGTTGTCGGCAGGGCGAATCCACCGGCCAGACCACAGGCTGCCACGCAGCCGCCGTAATTCATCTGCGCCAGCACTTTGGCGAGCACTTTATCGCCTACCGTATCAATGGCGCCTGCCCAGAGCTGTTTTTCCAGCGGGCGGGTTTCGGCAAACTCTTCGCGGCCGAGAATGCGGTGTGCGCCTAACTGGCGCAGGTAGTCGTGCGTACTTTCGCGACCCGAAACCGCCGCAACCTGGTAACCCAGCTTATGCAGCAACGCCACCGCCGTACTGCCGACACCGCCGCTGGCGCCGGTCACAACAATTTCTCCGGCGTCCGGCGTAATTCCGGCCTCTTCCAGCGCCATCACGCAAAGCATGGAGGTAAAACCGGCGGTGCCAACGATCATCGCTTTGCGCCCGTCGAGGCCTGTCGGCATCGGAACCAGCCAGTCGCCTTTTACGCGTGCCTGAGAGGCCAGACCGCCCCAGTGGTTTTCACCGACGCCCCAGCCGGTGAGCAGCACCTGCTGTCCGCTGTGGAAGCGCGGATCTTCACTGTTTTGCACCCGACCCGCGAAATCGATGCCAGGGACCATCGGAAAGTTTCGGATGATTTTACCCTTGCCCGTAATCGCCAGCGCATCTTTATAATTGAGGCTGGACCAGTCGATATTGACGGTTACTTCGCCTGGCGGCAGGCGGCTCTCCTCGATGTCTTGTACCGAGGCAACGGTTTTGCCTTCCTGCTGTTCTAAGATCAACGCCTGCATACTGAGTCCTCACTACCTATGATGATTGGAAAAATATTTCTTAAGACTATACTCGCTCAGTGAAACGGCATGCCGATTGAGCGCAATAAATTGCCAGACAGGCCAGGTTTGGTAGTATGCCGCATTTAAAATGCAAGTTAGCGCTTACTTGCTACCCCATCAACCCACGGAGTGATCTCAAGGATGCGATTAACGACGAAATTCTCCGCTTTTATCACCTTGCTGACGGGGTTTACCATTTTTGTCACGCTGGTGGGCTGTTCCCTGAGCTTTTATAACGCTATTCAGGACAAGCTGGTTAATCGGGTCGCGTCTGTGGTGTCGGTTGTGGATACGCGGTTGATCACCACCTCTTTTCCCGCGCTGTCGCGCGAGCTGGATGAGCTGATGGTGCCGGTCGATATTGTCCGGATTGACATAACCCAGGGCAACAAAACGGTTTTTAGTCATGCCAGGCAGAGCAGCTATCGTCCCGCCGGGACGGTGAATCAGTACCGGGAAGTGACCGTGCATTCGCTTAAACATCCTGGCATGACGATCCGCGCGGTCTATCTCGACCCGATGGCGAATTACTTCCACTCGCTGCTGGCGACGGCCCCCCTTACGCTGGCAGTAGGGTTTATCATCCTGCTGATTTTTCTTGCTATTCGCTGGCAACGGCGTCAGTTCTCTGGCCAGGAACTGCTGGAAAACCGGTCGGTACGCATTCTTAACGGTGAGCGCGGTCCGCAGGTGCGAGGTTCGGTCTATGAATGGCCAACGCACACCAGCAGCGCGCTGGATGTACTGCTCTCGGAAATCCAGTTCGCCAGCGATCAGCGCAGCCGTATGGACACCCTCATTCGCTCTTATGCCGCCCAGGATAATAAAACCGGCCTGAACAACCGTCTCTTCTTCGACAACCAGCTGGCGACGCTTCTGGACGATCCTGAGAAAGTTGGCACCCACGGCGTGGTGATGATGATCCGTCTGCCTGATTTTGACCTGCTGCGCGACACCTGGGGGCTAAAGGTGGCGGAAGAGAATCTCTTTACGCTTATCAACCTGCTGTCGACGTTTATCATGCGCTACCCGGGTTCGCTGCTGGCGCGCTATCACCGCAGCGATTTTGCGGTAATGCTGCCCCATCGCACGCTGAAAGAGGCGGAAAGCATTGCCAGTCAGCTGTTAAAGGCGGTCGATGCGCTGCCGACAAATAAGACGGTCGACCGGGATGACATGGTGCATATCGGCATCTGCGCCTGGCGCGGCGGGCAATCGACAGAGCAGGTGATGGAGCATGCGGAGGCGGCAACCCGTAATGCGGTACTGCAGGGGGCGAATAGCTGGGCGGTATATGATGACTCGCTGCCGGAAAAAGGGCGTGGCAATGTGCGCTGGCGAACGCTGATAGAGCAGATGCTCAGTCGCGGCGGGCCGCGAATTTACCAGAAGCCGGCGGTGATGAGAAACGGTGTGGTCCATCATCGCGAACTCATGTGCCGGATTTTTGACGGTGCAGAAGAGGTGATTTCTGCTGAATATCTGCCGATGGTGCTGCAGTTTGGGCTGTCCGAAGAGTATGACCGCCAGCAAATCACCCGGCTGATCCCCTTTTTATCCTTCTGGCCTGATGAGAATCTGGCGTTACAGGTGACCGTTGAGTCATTGATTCGCCCGCGTTTTCAGCGCTGGCTGCGGGATTTATTAATGCAATGCGAAAAATCACAGCGTAAACGCATTATTTTTGAACTTGCAGAGGCGGATGTAGGTCAACACATCAGCCGGTTACGCCCGGTGGTACGATTGATCAACGCGCTCGGCGCTCGTGTGGCGGTGACGCAGGCGGGTTTGACGCTGGTCAGCACCCGCTGGATCAAGGAGCTGGACGTGGAGTTATTAAAGCTTCACCCGGGGCTTGTCAGGAATATCGAAAAGCGCACGGAAAACCAGCTACTGGTGCAAAGCCTGGTGGAAGCATGCAAGGGAACACAGACGCAGGTATTTGCCGCAGGAGTGCGCTCGAGAAGCGAATGGCAAATGTTGGCGGAACGAGGTGTGGCAGGTGGTCAGGGGGATTTTTTTGCCGCCTCTCAGCCGCTTGACACCAGCGTGAAAAAATATTTGCAAAGATACTCTGTTTGACCTGCCGTTTACGCTGTTTTCACGTAGAATATCGCGCCTGTAGCTTTGAGTATGTCGAGCAAAAAGCCAGTGAACGTCCTTTATAAAGGTTACAAATGACGACGAGGGAGACGGCGGTTTACCCAGCCCTGATGGACTCAGGGCGTGAATTTGTAACAAAGGAAACGTACTGCACTAATTTTCACCGTAGCAGATGATTTTTGCGCCTTGTCGCTGCTGCGTGTGGTTGGTAAAGTAAGCGGATTTTGTTTCCGCCCCAGCTTTCAGGATTATCCCTTAGTATGTTGAAAAAATTTCGTGGCATGTTTTCCAATGACCTGTCCATTGACCTGGGTACCGCGAATACCCTTATTTATGTAAAAGGACAAGGCATCGTATTGAATGAGCCTTCCGTTGTGGCCATTCGTCAGGATCGTGCGGGCTCGCCAAAAAGCGTAGCCGCTGTGGGTCATGACGCGAAGCAGATGCTGGGTCGTACCCCAGGTAACATCGCCGCTATCCGCCCAATGAAAGACGGTGTTATTGCGGACTTCTTCGTGACTGAAAAAATGCTTCAGCACTTTATCAAGCAAGTTCACAGCAACAGCTTCATGCGTCCAAGCCCGCGTGTACTTGTGTGTGTGCCGGTTGGCGCGACGCAGGTAGAACGCCGTGCGATCCGTGAATCCGCTCAGGGCGCAGGTGCGCGTGAAGTGTTCCTGATTGAAGAGCCGATGGCTGCCGCAATTGGTGCCGGTCTGCCGGTCTCTGAAGCGACAGGTTCTATGGTGGTGGATATCGGTGGTGGTACCACTGAAGTCGCCGTTATCTCCCTGAACGGAGTGGTGTACTCTTCTTCCGTGCGTATCGGTGGTGACCGTTTCGACGAAGCCATTATTAACTACGTTCGCCGTAACTACGGTTCCCTGATCGGTGAAGCGACCGCAGAGCGCATTAAGCATGAGATCGGTTCTGCTTATCCTGGTGATGAAGTGCGTGAAATCGAAGTTCGTGGCCGTAACCTGGCTGAGGGCGTTCCGCGCGGCTTTACCCTGAACTCCAACGAAATCCTCGAAGCGCTGCAGGAGCCGCTGACCGGTATCGTGAGCGCGGTGATGGTTGCCCTGGAGCAGTGCCCGCCGGAGCTGGCATCCGATATCTCCGAGCGCGGTATGGTTCTGACCGGTGGTGGTGCGCTGCTGCGTAACCTCGACCGCCTGTTAATGGAAGAGACAGGTATTCCTGTCGTAGTTGCAGAAGATCCACTGACTTGCGTCGCCCGTGGTGGTGGCAAGGCGCTGGAAATGATCGACATGCACGGCGGCGACTTGTTCAGCGAAGAGTAGTCATTGTGAGAGGGTAGCAAATGGCTACCCTCTCTCTCTGACGCGAGAATACGCATAGCCTATGAAGCCAATTTTTAGCCGTGGCCCATCGCTGCAGTTTCGCCTTATCCTGGCGGTACTGGTTGCGCTTGGCGTCATTATTGCCGATAGCCGCCTCGGTACGTTCAGCCAGATCCGAACGTACATGGATACCGCCGTCAGTCCTTTCTACTTTATTTCAAATGGTCCCCGTGAACTGCTCGACTCCGTTTCGCAAACGTTGTCTTCACGCGACCGGCTCGAACTCGAAAACCGGGCGTTGCGCCAGGAACTGCTGCTGAAAAACAGCGAACTGCTGATGCTGGGACAATATAAGCAGGAAAACGCGCGCCTGCGCGAACTGCTTGGCTCGCCGCTGCGTCAGGATGAGCAGAAGATGGTCACCCAGGTGATCTCCACCGTTAACGATCCCTACAGCGATCAGGTGGTGATCGACAAAGGCAGCGTCAACGGCGTGTATGAAGGTCAGCCGATTATCAGTGATAAGGGTGTGGTCGGTCAGGTCGTGGCGGTTGCCAAGCTGACCAGTCGCGTGCTGCTGATTTGCGATGCCACCCATGCGCTGCCAATTCAGGTACTGCGTAATGACATTCGCGTCATTGTCGCCGGTAACGGCTGTACGGACGATCTGCAGCTGGAACATCTGCCTGCCAATACCGATATCCGTGTCGGTGATGTGCTGGTGACATCCGGCCTCGGCGGTCGTTTCCCTGAAGGGTATCCGGTTGCCGTCGTCTCCTCCGTTAAGCTCGATACGCAGCGCGCCTATACCGTGATTCAGGCACGTCCGACCGCGGGTTTACAGCGTCTGCGCTATCTGCTGTTGCTGTGGGGTGCCGATCGTAACGGCTCCAACCCAATGACGCCGGAAGAGGTTCACCGCGTGGCGAATGAGCGTCTGATGCAGATGATGCCGCAAGTGCTGCCGTCGCCGGATGCCATGGGCCCACCTGCGCCAGTTCCTGCTCCCGCGACAGGACTGACGCAACCGCCTCCTGATGCCCCTGCGCCACCACCCCTCTCTTCCGGAGGGCAGTAGTGGCAAGCTATCGTAGCCAGGGACGCTGGGTAATCTGGCTCTCTTTTCTTATCGCACTGTTGCTGCAGGTGATGCCCTGGCCGGAAGAGATCCTCGTTTTCCGGCCAAACTGGGTGTTGCTCATTTTGCTGTACTGGATCCTCGCCCTGCCGCACCGCGTAAATGTTGGAACGGGTTTTGTGATGGGTGCCATACTGGATCTCATTAGCGGCTCTACGCTTGGCGTGCGCGCCTTGTCCATGAGCATCATTGCGTATCTCGTCGCCCTAAAATTCCAGCTGTTTCGTAACCTCGCGCTCTGGCAACAGGCGCTGGTGGTGATGCTGCTGTCACTCGCTGCGGATATCGTTGTTTTCTGGGCAGAGTTTTTAGTGATCAACGTCTCTTTCCGACCGGAAGTGTTCTGGAGTAGTGTAGTAAACGGTGTGCTCTGGCCGTGGCTATTCCTGTTGATGCGAAAAATTCGCCAGCAGTTTGCTGTGCAATAAAGGTTTCTATGACGTCTGTATATCTTGCTTCTGGTTCTCCGCGTCGGCAGGAGTTGCTCACTCAACTGGGCGTCTCGTTCGAACGTATCGTCACCGGCATTGAAGAAAAACGTGCAGAGGGTGAGAGCGCTCAGCAGTATGTTTCCCGCCTGGCGCGAGAAAAAGCGCAGGCCGGGGTGGCGCGTGTCCCGCGCGATCTGCCGGTGCTGGGGGCCGATACCATCGTGATCCTTAACGGTGAAGTGCTTGAGAAACCGCGCGATGCAGAACACGCGGCGCGTATGCTGCGCAAGATGTCCGGACAAACGCATCAGGTCATGACGGCGGTGGCGCTGGCGAACAGCCAGGCGGTGCTGGATTGCCTGGTCGTGACCGACGTGACGTTCAGAGTACTTACCGACGATGAGATCGCCGCGTATATCAACAGCGGCGAACCTATGGATAAAGCAGGTGCATACGGTATTCAGGGGCTGGGTGGCTGTTTTGTCAGGAAGATCAATGGCAGCTATCACGCCGTAGTCGGCTTACCGCTGGTGGAAACGTATGAGTTGCTGAGCAATTTTAACTCACTGCGTGAGGGAAGGGATAATTATGACGGCTGAATTGTTGGTAAACGTAACGCCATCGGAAACCCGTGTGGCCTACATTGATGGTGGCATTCTTCAGGAAATTCATATTGAGCGTGAAGCGCGGCGCGGAATAGTAGGCAATATCTACAAAGGTCGTGTCAGTCGTGTACTACCGGGTATGCAGGCGGCATTTGTAGATATTGGACTGGATAAGGCGGCATTTTTACATGCCTCCGACATTATGCCGCATACCGAGTGCGTCGCAGGCGAAGAGCAAAAGCAGTTTGCCGTGCGCGATATCTCCGAGCTGGTGCGTCAGGGCCAGGATCTGATGGTGCAGGTGGTGAAAGATCCGCTCGGCACCAAAGGTGCGCGCCTGACGACCGACATCACCTTACCTTCCCGCTATCTGGTCTTTATGCCGGGTGCTTCGCATGTCGGCGTCTCCCAGCGTATTGAGAGCGAAAGCGAGCGCGAGCGTCTGAAGCAGGTCGTGAGCGCTTACTGCGATGAGCAGGGCGGTTTTATCATTCGTACCGCCGCAGAGGGGATCAGCGAAGAGGATTTGGCCTCGGACGCCGCCTATCTTAAACGCGTCTGGACCAAAGTGATGGAGCGTAAAAAACGCAACCAGACGCGCTATCAGCTGTACGGTGAATTAGCGCTTGCCCAGCGCGTGCTGCGCGATTTTGCCGACGCTCAGCTGGACCGGATCCGCGTTGATTCACGTTTGACCTATGAAGCCCTGCTGGAGTTTACCGCCGAGTACATCCCGGAGATGCCGGGGCTGCTTGAGCACTACTCTGGCCGCCAGCCTATCTTCGATCTTTATGATGTCGAGAATGAGATCCAGCGTGCGCTGGAGCGCAAGGTTGAGCTCAAGTCAGGCGGCTATCTGATCATCGATCAGACCGAAGCCATGACCACCGTGGATATTAATACCGGGGCGTTTGTGGGTCATCGCAACCTCGACGACACCATTTTTAATACCAATATCGAAGCCACACAGGCTATCGCGCGTCAGCTTCGTCTGCGTAATCTCGGCGGCATAATCATCATCGACTTTATCGATATGAACAATGAAGACCATCGCCGTCGGGTGCTGCATTCTCTCGAGCAGGCGCTGAGTAAGGATCGGGTCAAAACCAGCATCAATGGCTTTTCGCAGCTGGGGCTGGTGGAGATGACGCGCAAACGTACCCGCGAGAGCGTGGAGCACGTTCTGTGCAATGAATGCCCGACCTGTCACGGGCGTGGCACGGTAAAGACCGTAGAGACGGTCTGTTACGAAATTATGCGTGAAGTTGTCCGCGTTCATCACGCCTACGACTCAGACCGTTTTCTGGTCTATGCTTCCCCTGCGGTCGCTGAGGCCCTGAAGGGCGAAGAGTCGCACGCGCTGGCGGAAGTGGAAATTTTTGTCGGCAAGCAGGTGAAAGTGCAAATCGAGCCGCTCTATAACCAGGAGCAGTTTGACGTCGTTATGATGTAAATCGCAGTACGCTGCGAGATCACGGGCTGACAAGGAGAGATGCGTGAGGCGATTGCCGGGGATATTACTGCTTACAGGGGCAACGCTTGTGGTGATTGTCGCGTTGCTCGTGAGTGGGCTACGCCTCGTCTTACCGCATCTCGACAGCTGGCGCCCGCAGGTGCTGGCAAAAATTGAATCCGCGACCGGCGTACCGGTTGCGGCCAGCCAGATGAGCGCCAGCTGGCAAAATTTCGGCCCGACCCTCGATGCGCGGGATATCACCGCCAGCCTGAAAGACGGCGGCTACCTGAAAATCAAACGCGTCACCCTGGCGCTCGACGTCTGGCAAAGTTTGCTGCATCTGCGCTGGCAGTTTCGCGATCTCACCTTCTATCAGCTTCAGTTTTTGACCAATACGCCGCTACGCGGTGGCGACAACGGTCAGGATATTGAAGCCAACCGCATCAGCGATCTCTTCCTGCGTCAGTTCGATCACTTTGATCTGCGCGACAGCGAGGTGAGCTTTATTACCCTGTCTGGTCAGCGGGCTGAGCTGACCATTCCGCAGCTGACCTGGCTGAACGGCAGGGAGCGTCATCGTGCCGAAGGGCAGGTCAGCCTCTCCAGCCTGAACGGGCAGCACGGGGTAATGCAGGTGCGGATGGATCTGCGTGACGACAATGGTTTGCTCAATAACGGCAAGGTGTGGCTGCAGGCCGATGACGTGGACGTGAAGCCGTGGCTGGGGGAGTGGTTGCAGCAGAATATGCAGCTGGAAACCGCCCGCTTCAGCCTTGAAGGCTGGATGACCCTGCAGAACGGTGAGTTCGCAAGCGGTGATATCTGGCTGAAGCAGGGCGGCGCGAGCTGGAAAGGGGAGGATCAGCAGCACCAGCTTTCCGTTGATAACCTGACAGCGCACGTCACCAGAGAGCAGCAGGGCTGGCAGTTCGCGATTCCTGATACGCGTATTACCATGGACAGTAAGCCCTGGCCGCGCGGTGCGCTGACCCTCGCCTGGATGCCGGAACAGGATGTCGGCGGCGTGAACAACACCCGTAGCGACGAGCTGCGCGTGCGGGCCAGCCATCTGGATCTGGCGGCAGTGGAAGGGCTGCGAACGATAGCGGCAAAGCTCTCGCCTGCGCTGGGTGAGATCTGGCAGGCGACGCAGCCGAGCGGACTAATAGACACCCTGGCGCTGGATATCCCTTTACAGGCAACAGATAAGACCCGTTTTCAGGCCACCTGGAAAGACCTGGCGTGGAAGCAGTGGAAGCTTCTGCCTGGCGCAGAGCATTTTAGCGGCAAACTGGAAGGCAGCGTCGAAAATGGCCGGCTGACGGCGGAAATGACCGATGCCAAAATGCCTTATGAAACGGTCTTCCGCGCCCCGCTCGACATTGCTAAAGGGACGGCGATCCTGAACTGGCTGAAAAATGAGAACGGATTTCAGCTCGATGGCCGCCACATTGATGTGACCGCGAAAGCGGTGCATGCGCGCGGTGATTTCCGCTATCTGCAGCCGACGGGTGGCGAGCCGTGGCTGGGGATCCTGGCCGGTATCAGTACCGACGATGGCTCTCAGG
>JAFACP010000394.1 GCA_023425455.1 Pseudomonadota bacterium
AGCCGATACGGACAAGACGGCGTAGATAAACCCGGTATCGCCCGGTTTTAAACCAACCTCCTGATGCAGCCAGATGGAGAGCAGAGAGCCGGAAGAGGACCAGCTAACGAAAAAGAAAAAGAGTAACGCACTGAGCAGAGGATAGCTGTGTGAGTGATGCGCTTTCATTTTGAGATTCTCATTGAGGAGTAACGCATGCATGTTAACGTTAACAAAAAAGATCGTTCATCTGATTCCAGCGTGTTTTATGATGTTAATCACACAAGTTAACGTTAACATACAGAAAAAGAGATCCCGATCATATCTCCGTCTCCCTTTCTGACGGGACTTCTGCAGGAGAATATCGGATAATCCTTTTACATCATGACGTTAGAAACCAGCCTGTCTGTTAGAGATAGCGGCGGAGTACCCTTATGGCATCCCTGAAAGATGTAGCTAAGCTGGCAAACGTGTCACTTATGACCGTTTCTCGCGCGCTCAACAACCCGGAACGGCTGAAGCCTGAGACCCTGGCGCGGGTTCGCGCGGCGGTCGAACAAACCCAGTATGTCCCAGACCTGTCGGCGAAAAAGATCCGCGGGGCGCACACCCGGCAAAACACCATTGGGGTACTGGCGCTGGATACCATCACCACCCCTTTTTCCGTCGAGATCACGCTCTCTATCGAGGAGACGGCCAGAGCCCATGGCTGGAACAGTTTTGTGGTGAATATGTTTTCCGAAGACAGCCCGGAACAGATCGTGGACTTGCTGATCGCGCATCGTCCCGCCGGGATCATCTACACCACCATGGGATTACGTCAGGTTCCGGTACCGGAAAAACTGCTTACCCTTCCCTGCGTGCTTGCCAACTGTGAAAGCCTGAACGATGAGATTGCGAGCTACATTCCGGATGATGAAGAGGGACAGTATCAGGCCGCACAGGCGCTCTTTGCGTCGGGTTATCGCCGCCCGCTCTGCCTGCACCTTCCGCAAACGCACCTGGCAACCCGGCGCCGCTTTCAGGGCTTAGCGCGGGCCTGTCGTGAGGCAGGCATTGACCCGGATACGCTGATCCATCACTACATGGCGCAGGGTGATGAGCATTATCGGGATATCCCGGGAAAAGTGATCGCGCATATCCGGCAGCAAAGCGCGCAGTTTGATTCGATTATTTGCGGCAACGACCGCATCGCTTTTATGGTCTATCAAACGCTGCTGTCGCAGGGATTACGCATCCCTCAGGATGTCGCCGTGGTCGGTTATGACAATATGGTGGGGATTGGGGATCTGTTTTTACCGCCGCTATCCACGGTACAACTTCCCCACTATGAGATAGGGCGGCTCAGCGCCCTGCATATTATTAACGGCTATCGCCACCGCAACACCGTGCGGGTAGCCAGCCCGTGGCTACCCCGTGAGTCGATCGCCTAGTTTCCGATGTCGCGCAGCTTTTCACCGGCCATCAGCCTGCGCTCGATATGTTCCAGCGTCACCCCTTTGGTCTCCGGGATCAGCCAGAAGGTGATGCCAATAAACACGACGTTCAGCACGGTGTAGAGCCAGAACGTGCCGGCGGCGCCGATGGCATCGAGCAGCGTCAGGAAGGTGGCACCAATGATCATGTTCGACACCCAGTTCGTCGTCGTTGAGCAGGTGATACCGAAATCGCGGCATTTCAGCGGCTGAATTTCGGAGCACAGGATCCACACAACCGGCGCGGCGCTCATTGCATAACCCGCGATACACATCATCGTCATCCCCACGGAGAGCCAGGAGAGGCCGCTGGAGGCGGTGCCGTTATCAAACTGCATCAGGCAGTAGCCGAGGATCAGCGTGCCCAGCGCCATCACGCTAAAGCCAATTTTCAGCGCCGGTTTCCGCCCGGCTTTATCAACGGTAAAGACCGCAATAAAGGTGGCGAACATAAAGGTGAGCCCGACCACCAGCGTGGCTATCATCTGCTGTTCCGTGGTGGTGAAACCGGCCATTTTGAAGATCCGCGGCGCGTAATACATGATGATGTTCATGCCGGTAAACTGCTGCATCGCCTGCAGCAACATGCCGAGAAACACCGCCCGACGCACGTTACGGTTAGCCTTAAACAGCGACCAGCCGCCCTGCTTCAGCGTCAGACTTTCACGGATCTCGTTCAGCTCTTCGCGCGCTTTTTCTGAGGTATCACGCAGCATGCGCAGCACCTCTTCCGCCTCCACATGTCGTCCCTTTTGCGCCAGCCAGCGCGGGCTGTTGGGCAGAAAGACAACCAGCACGATCAGGAGAACAGCAGGTAACGCCAGCACGCCGAGCATCGCACGCCAGTTTCCGCTGTAGCTAAACCAGGTATCCGAAAGAAAAGCCAGCACAATCCCCAGCGTCACCATCAGCTGGTACATGCTGATCATTTTGCCGCGCACGTTTTCGCTCGCCATTTCTGAGAGATAGAGCGGCGCGGTGTAGGAGGCGATCCCCACCGCCACCCCGAGCAGCACGCGGGAAAGCAGCAGAACTTCGACGCTGCCGGCAAACGCCGAGCCAAGCGAGCCGGCCACAAACAGCACAGCGCCTGCCATCAGGCTATATTTTCGACCAAGCCGGAAAGAGAGCCAGCCGTTAAACAGCGCGCCAAGCGCCGCGCCGAGCATCATGCTGCTCACCACCCACTCCTGCAGGCGACTGCTAAGGGTAAAGTGATCGGTTATAAAGGGAAGTGCCCCCGCAATCACACCGATATCCAGTCCAAACAACAGGCCCGCCACCGCCGCCGCGATGGAGACAAACTGGTTCATACGTCGGGTATCCCGCAGGGCGCCGGGCATAAGGGTAGAGTCATTTATAGATGTCATAGGGTTCTGCCTGAACAGCGAAATTCGTTAACTGAAATTACGAGATAGCGGGAAAAAGTGTCAGGCTGTAACTCGCGAAGATATGGACTATTTCGCTACGGCATAGCGTTCTGTGATGGACATTACAATTTCAAACGATGGTAAATAATTGCCATATTTTACTAACCAATTAATTATCAACAAATAAAACTGTGATTTATGTCATTTTTGATTTTTACGTATGGACTTTTCATCTTAATCGATATGGATAATGGCCATTTCGGGCGAAAAAAAACCTCCGCCCGCAGGCAGAGGTTTATATCCAGCGTGACCTCAGCGCGCCAGCCAGCCGCCATCAACGGCGACGGTATAGCCGTTGATGTAGTCGGAGGCCGGTGATGCCAGAAATACAACCGGCCCCATCAGATCGCCCGGCAGACCCCAGCGCCCCGCCGGGATACGGTCCAGGATCTCCGCACTGCGTTGTTCATCGGCGCGCAGCTGCTGGGTGTTATTGGTGGCCATATAGCCCGGTGCGATGGCATTGACGTTAATGTTGTGCTTCGCCCACTCGTTCGCCAGCAGACGGGTAACCCCCATCACCGCGCTTTTTGACGCGGTGTAAGACGGCACGCGGATCCCGCCCTGGAAGGAGAGCATCGACGCGATGTTAATGATCTTGCCGCCGTTACCCTGGGCGATGAAGTGCTTCGCTGCCGCCTGCGACATGAAGAACACGCTCTTGATGTTCAGGTCCATCACATCATCCCAGTCGCGTTCGCTGAAGCTGATCGCGTCTTCACGGCGAATAAGGCCGGCGTTGTTGACCAGAATATCGATATGGCCAAACTCGGCGACCGCGCGGTCCAGCAGCTCAGGGATGGCGTCGATTTTACGCAGATCGGCGGTCAGGCTCAGGAAACGACGGCCCAGCGCGGTGACGCGCTCAATGGTTTCCGTCGGCTCGACAATGTTAATGCCGACGATATCACAACCGGCTTCCGCCAGACCCAGCGCCATACCCTGGCCCAGCCCGGTGTCACAACCGGAAACCACAGCCACTTTGCCCTGCAGAGAAAATGTATCCAGAATCATATTGTTTCCTTATTCTTCAGCGCCTGTCACCAACAGGCAGGTTTATGCTTAACTGCCCGCGACTAGCGCAGATCTTTTATCGCGACGTGGTCCATATCATCAAAGACCTGGTTTTCCCCGACCATCCCCCAGATGAAGGTATAGGCACGGGTCCCCACGCCAGAATGGATAGACCAGCTCGGCGAGATCACCGCCTGCTCGTTGTGCATCACGATATGGCGCGTTTCCTGCGGCTGACCCATCATGTGGAAAACGCAGGCGTCATCTTCCATGTTGAAGTAGAAATAGACTTCCATGCGGCGCTCGTGGGTATGGCACGGCATGGTGTTCCACAGGTTGCCAGGCTCAAGCTCGGTCAGCCCCATACTGAGCTGACAGGTTTCCAGCACATCCGGAACAAAGTATTTGTTGATGGTGCGGCGGTTGCTGGTGAGATTGTCACCCAGCGTCACCGGAGCAACATCCGCTGGCGTCACTTTTTTGGTTGGATAAGTGGTATGCGCCGGTGCGCAGTTATAATAGAACTTCGCCGGTTTGCTGCTATCGATGCTGGCAAAAACCACCTCTTTTGCCCCTTTGCCCACGTACAGCGCATCACGGTGGCCAATCTCATAGCATTGACCGTCTACGGTGATCGTGCCCGGACCGCCGATGTTGATCGCCCCAAGCTCACGCCGCTCAAGTAAACAGGAGACGCCGAGCTGTTTGCCCACCTCTCCACCCACGGAGACGGTTTTTGCCACCGGCATAACCCCGCCGACAATGATGCGATCGATATGGCTGTAGACCATGGTGTACTTGTCAGCGTCAAACACGTTCTCGATTAAAAACTCATCGCGCAGCGCCTGGGTATCCAGCGTTTTTGCATGCGCACTGTGGATGCTTTGTCTGACCTCCACGTTAACCTCCAGAATTAACCATGCCCGAAGGCAAAAATGATTAACGAAACGGCGTTTCGTTTTATCGATTGGCACATAGTATCTGCTGGCTCAGGGCTTTTCAATTGCATTTAAAACGATGTTTCAATTTTATTGTTAATTAATACCAGAATTGCAGTTCGGATCACGATTGTTGAGAGGTTGACGAATCAGCGAGGCCAGATATGAACGCGGGACAATTTATATTTATCATAATAAACAATGAATTATAAAACCTTTAAAATTTGACGGCGGGGAAAACTTTCCCTGCCGAAAATCAAAGATGTGCTGACGAAGGCCGACGAAAAGTGCAAATTGCGCCACCAGTCACACATAGTGAAACAATGTTTTGATATTTTAGCGATAGATTTTCAATTCATCTTTCACCGTTTTACAGGAAAGGAGCACATTATGGCTAAAGGTATGCGGGTCAAGCTGAACTATCAGGTCAGCCGCGATCCGGATACGGGCGTGGACGTCACCCGCCTGACCCCCCCTGAGGTAACCTGTCATCGCAACTACTTCTACCAGAAATGCTTCTTTAATGACGGCAGCCATCTGCTGTTTGCGGGGGAGTTTGACGGCCACTGGAACTACTACCTGCTGGATCTGAAAAACGCAGAAGCGGTGCAATTGACCGAAGGCGCTGGCGATAACACCTTCGGCGGGTTCCTCTCGCCGGATGACAGCGCGTTCTATTATGTGAAGCACGATCGCACCCTGCTGGAGGTGAATTTACAAACCCTGGCGGAACGCGAAGTGTATCGCGTTCCGGACGACTGGGTAGGTTACGGGACCTGGGTCGCCAACAGCGACTGCAGCAAACTGGTGGGGATCGAGATTGCCAGCAGCGACTGGACGCCGCTGAACGACTGGAAAATCTTCCATGACTTTTTCCATAAAGGGCCGCACTGCCGCCTGCTGAAGGTGGATCTGAAAACCGGTGCCAGCGCAACCATTCACGAAGAGAAAAACTGGCTCGGCCATCCGATTTACCGTCCCTTCGACGACAACACGGTTGCCTTTTGTCATGAAGGCCCGCATGACCTGGTCGACGCGCGTATGTGGCTGGTTAACGAAGATGGCAGCAACGTGCGCAAAGTCAAAGAGCACGCTGAGGGCGAAAGCTGCACTCACGAATTCTGGGTACCCAACGGCTCTGCGCTGATTTATGTCTCCTATCTGAAGGGCAAACAGGGCCGCACGATTTACCGCTTCAACCCCGACAACGGCGTAAACGAAGCGCTGATGCAAATGCCCGCCTGTTCACACCTGATGAGCAACGTCGATGGCACTCTGCTGGTGGGTGATGGTTCCGGTACGCCGGTAGACGTGAAAGATACCAGCGGTTACACCATTGATAACGACCCTTATCTTTATGCCTTCGACGTAGCGAAAAAAGCGTACTTCCGCGTTGCGCGTCATGACACTTCATGGGCGACCGTGGCCAACAGCCGCCAGGTTACCCACCCGCACCCTTCGTTTACCCCGGATGATAAAGCGGTCCTGTTTAGTTCCGATAAAGACGGCAAGCCCGCCCTCTATATCGCGAAACTTCCTGAGCAACCTGAAATGTTGCATGCATGATTTGAGTTAGTGTTTCTGTAACTGGCCTTGCCCTTCATTATGAAGGGCTTTTTTTTGTTTCTCTTAAACGGATATTTATCGCCACAATACCGCTGTGCCACGGCGTATTTCTCACGGTCAGCTTGCCGGCACCAGCAACATATTTATGAGCAGGAATAAGACGTAAAAAAACCGGCTCATGACGAGCCGGCGCTTTCCGGAGATATATCTGAAGATGATTTAGAAAGAGTAAGCCACACCTAAACGGAAGCGTGTCTGACGTTCGTCGCTTTGTTTAACGCCCACGTTACCCACTTCAACATAGGGTGCCCAGTTTTTATCCCACTTATAAGCCAGCTTCGCGTTGTACTCATTGGAATAATCTTTGTTGTTATTACGGATCATGCCTTCTGAACTTTTGGCATAGACATAGTTCAGCTCCGTACGCCAGTCGCCTAACACCCAGCCTACCCACGCATCGCCACGGTTGACTTTATCGTCTTCTTTATTTGTGCTTGACGGGTAACGGGTATATTCATAGCGGTAACGTGCAGCAACGTAGATACCGCTGTCGAAGCTATATTGCAGGCGCAGGTTAGGCTTATAGATGGTGCGACTGTCATTACTCTCAATGGTAAATGCCGGGGTCACAGAGAAGTTGTTGGTCGCTTTCCACAGCCAGTTAATTTGTTCTTCGTGACCATTACCGACCACATCAGAAAAAGGCTGATCGGCTTTATCACCGCCTGATTTCCATTTAGCCTCAACGGAAAAACCAAAACCATTGGCAAAACGATGAGAGACGGAAACGCGATCGGCGTTGGAGCCGCTGTCGATGTATTCATGACGCAGATCGACAGTCACTGCCTGAGCCGCGAAAGACGCACCAATAAGAGAAGCAAGGACCAGAGATTTCTTAAACATGAAAAAACCCTCAATTAAAATAACGTTTCGTTTTTATGGAATTGCAGTTTATTTTTTATAAAGCGCTATTTTAGTGACCGGGATCGTAATTATTTGTTTCAATTTTTTTGGCAAAGACGGACGTGACCCCCATCAACAAAAAAGGGGGTGTCCGGTTGAATTTCACGAGGGAGATCACATCAAAAACATAGCGTAAGCAATAATTAGCGCCGCAAGGATCCATCGGCCGCAGAAAACAACGTTGATAAGCGTAATGAGGACGTCAGGCGATAAAAAACCTTCCGGTGGAAGGTTTTTGGTCGGTCAGGATAAGCATGTATTAGCGTTCAATGGCCAGCGCCACTCCCTGCCCGCCGCCGATACAGAGCGTTGCCAGCCCTTTGCGGGCGTTTCGCTTCTTCATCTCATGCACCAGCGACACCAGGATCCGGCAGCCGGAGGCACCGATAGGATGGCCAAGGGCAATCGCCCCTCCGTTGACATTGACCCGCAGCGGATCCCACTCCAGCATTTTACCGACCGAAATGGCCTGCGCCGCAAATGCCTCGTTCACTTCGATCAGATCAACATCGCCCAGCGCCCAGCCTGCGCGCTCCAGACAGCGACGGGTCGCATAGACCGGCGCGATCCCCATCAGCGCCGGATCAACCCCAACGCTGGCAAACGCCTTAATGCGCGCAAGCACCGGCAGATCAAGCTCCAGCGCTTTGCTCTCGCTCATCATCATCACCGCCGCCGCGCCATCGTTAATGGAAGAGGCATTCCCCGCGGTCACCGAACCGAGGGTTTCAAAAGCCGGGTTGAGCTTTGCCAGCCCTTCGGCGCTGGCATCGGTCCGCGGCTGCTCGTCGGTATCGACGACCCGCGCTTCACCGCTGTGCTGCCGGGTGCTGACCGGGACGATTTCATCGCGAAAACGTCCGGAATCGATCGCGGCACGTGCCTTTTGCTGCGAACTCAGCGCGTACGCGTCCTGCAGCTCGCGGCTGATACCGTATTCACGCGCCAGATTCTCAGCCGTCACGCCCATATGGTAATCGTTGAACGCGTCCCACAACCCGTCGTGCACCAGGCTGTCGAGGAGCTGGCTGTTACCCAGCTGCGCGCCGGTTCGGCTGTCGGTCAACACGTGTGGGGCGCGGCTCATATTCTCCTGTCCGCCGGCAATCACCACGTCCGCTTCACCGCACTGAATCGCCTGGGTAGCGAGATGCAACGCCTTCAGACCGGAGCCGCAGACATCGTTGATGGTGATCGCGGAAACCGTATTCGGCAGGCCGCCTTTCAGCGCTGCCTGACGGGCAGGGTTTTGCCCCGCGCCGGCGGTTAACACCTGCCCGAGGATCACTTCGTCGATCTCATGCGCGGCGATACCGCTGCGTTCAATCAACGCCCTGACCACCACGCTGCCCAGCTCAACAGCAGAGTGACGCGCAAGCGCTCCCTGAAAACAGCCGATAGCCGTACGTAGCGCACCCACTATAACGACATCTTTCATCACCACCTCTGTGCAAAATGACAGGACGATAGTAGAGGATTGTTATCAACAATTAACGCAATTGTTTAAAAAAAGTGAGTTTTGTCACACGATTAGCGAGCGTCCTGCAGATACTGCCGCAGCCAGCTGCCAGCCACCCCGGGCGGGGAACGTTTATTCCAGAGCAGGTCGATCGCTATCGAACGCGGCCAGCCGGGAACATCCAGCTGCGTCAGCGATTTCGCGGCGGCAAACTCCTCCACCAGCGCACAGGGCAACGCACACCAGCCAAATCCCTGCACCGCCATACTCAAGAGTAACAGGTAATTCGGCGCTGACCAGACCGGGCCAGGTGCCAGCGACGGTTCGCGTTCGAGGTAGGTGTTGAGACGCAGCTCGCGCCAGCCGTGCAGCTCATCGGCCTGAATTGCGCGCTGCCCGGCCAGAGGGTGAGTGGTGGAAACATAAATCGCCATTCGGGTCTGCATCGAGAGACGGGTTGCGCCGATCCCCGTCGGGTAGCTTTCCCGCGCCTCGGTCAGGCCAATCTGCGCCCGCTCCTTCTGCAGCAGATCGATAACGTCCTCCTCTTCCCCAATCAGGCACTCGAATTCCGTATGCGGGAAGCGCTGATCAAACTGGTTCATCAGATCTTCCAGCACGTCCGGGTTCAGGGTATCGGAAAGAACAAACGTCAGCCGCGCCTCGGTCTGCGCGCTTAAGGAGACCGCCAGCTCGTCAAGCCGCGCGCTGGCGGCGAGGATCGACTGCACATAGCCCAGCACCTGCTCCCCCTGAGCGGTCAGCACCGGGTGGCGCGATGAGCGATCGAAAAGCTCAAAGCCTAAATCCGCCTCCAGGTTGGCAATCGCCGTGCTGATAGTGGACTGGCTTTTACGCAGCCGACGCGCTGCGGCAGAAAAAGAGCCTGCGGCAACGGTCTCGACAAATGCGGTGAGAGCTTCCGGAGAGTAGCGCATAAAGTATCTATTTTATCGATGGATACCATCTTTTATATATCATCTTTAACGATAAAAATAGGCCGCAACAACGCCCATACCGGCGAATCAACGAGGTCAGGTTATGCAACATCAGGATCCACGCCAACGAAAACTGCCGGAGCGACTCTTCCATGCGCTCTGCTTTGAAGGAATTGCCACCGCGATCCTCGCCCCGACCGCGGCATGGTTAATGCAACGCCCGGTGCTGGAGATGGGCGGGCTGACGATTATCCTGGCCACCACCGCGATGCTCTGGAACATTATCTATAACATCGGTTTCGACCGTTTCTGGCCCGCACAGCGCGTGGTGCGAACGGCTAAAGTCCGCGCCCTGCACGCGCTGGGATTCGAGTGCGGTTTTATTGTCACAGGCGTAGCGATTGTCTCCGCCGTACTGGGCGTCACGCTGCTGCAGGCCTTTACGCTGGAGCTTGGCTTCTTCCTGTTCTTCCTGCCCTACACCATGCTCTTTAAC
>JAFACP010000414.1 GCA_023425455.1 Pseudomonadota bacterium
TTCCCCTGGCCACGGCTTCTACGACCGCTGGCCTGAACTGTGGCTCAGCAAAAACGCAGGTCGCTTTTTGCTCAACCAACTGTGTTCTGATTTCATGTAAACGCTGCGCACCAGGCTGAATTTCAGGATTGACGGTAAAGTGCCCCAGAGGGCTCAGGCCGTAGTGTTTTTCGTAATAGCCGTAGGCGTCATGAAAAACGAAATACCCTTTTCCTTTCAACGGTGCGAGCTCGTTACCGACCTGTTTATCGGTTGAGGCCAATTGTGCCTCAAAATCCTTCAGGTTGGCGTCTAGTTTGGCTCGACTTTGCGGCATAAGTTCCACTAATTTGTCATGGATTGCAACCGCCGAAAGGCGCGCTATCTCTGGCGAAAGCCAAAGATGCATGTTGTACTCGCCATGATGGTGATGGTCGTCACCTTTTTCGCCGTCAGCATGCGCGTGATCATGGTCATCACCGTCGTCGTCGTCCCCTTTCATGAGCAACGGTTTCACGCCGCTGAGCGCAGAAATGGTCACCTGCTTTTGCTCTGCAATCCGGCTGGCGGACTTCTGCATGAACGCTTCCATGTCTAGACCAATCCATACGACTAAGTCCGCGTTTTGTAAGCGTTTTACATCAGACGGGCGCAGAGCGTAATCGTGTGCTGATGCGCCGTCAGGCAGTAATACCTCGGTATCGGTGACGCCGTCGGCGATCGCTGAAGCGATAAATCCGAGCGGTTTTAATGAAGCGACAACGGCAGCGTTAACATCTTGTGCTGTTGTCCCCCAAAGGGCAGCGGATAATGCTGCGAAAAGAAGCGTATTTTTCTGTAACATAATGCGACTAATCATCGTAATGAATGTGTGGAATGTGATATTATAACATTCGATGACTTCTGCAAGCTTAAATTGATATGACGACTTTGGTTTCTCTCGAAAATATTTCGGTCTCATTCGGTCAGCGCCGCGTCCTTTCTGACGTTTCGCTGGATCTGAAGCCCGGTAAAATTCTGACGTTGCTTGGCCCCAATGGCGCCGGCAAATCGACGCTTGTACGAGTGGTTCTCGGTCTGGTAGCACCTGATGAGGGTGTTATCAAACGCGAAGAACGGTTGCGAATCGGTTACGTCCCCCAAAAATTACAGCTTGATGCCACGCTGCCGCTGACGGTAAGCCGCTTCCTGCGTTTGCGTCCGGGCACGCGCAAAACGGATATCCTGCCGGCGCTGAAGCGCGTTCAGGCCGGTCATCTGGTCGATGCGCCGCTGCAGAAGCTTTCCGGCGGCGAAACCCAGCGGGTGCTGCTGGCCCGTGCGCTGCTGAGCAGCCCGCAGCTGCTGGTTCTGGATGAACCGACCCAGGGCGTCGACGTCAATGGTCAGGTCGCCCTGTACGATTTAATTGATCAGCTGCGTCGGGAGCTGAACTGTGCCGTGCTGATGGTCTCTCATGACCTGCATCTGGTTATGGCGAAAACCGACGAGGTGCTGTGTCTGAACCACCATATCTGCTGCTCCGGTACGCCGGAAGTGGTGTCGATGCACCCGGAATTTATCTCCATGTTTGGCCCACGCGGCGCGGAGCAGCTGGGTATTTACCGTCATCACCACAACCACCGCCATGATTTACAGGGACGAATTGTCCTGCGCCGGGGAAATGGACACTCATGATCGAACTGTTACTGCCCGGCTGGCTGGCCGGGATTATGCTTGCCTGCGCCGCGGGTCCGCTGGGCTCTTTTGTCGTATGGCGCAGAATGTCCTATTTTGGCGATACGCTGGCACACGCCTCTTTGCTCGGCGTGGCCTTTGGCCTGCTGCTGGATGTGAACCCATTCTACGCCGTTATCGCGGTCACGCTGCTGCTGGCGGCCGGTCTGGTCTGGCTGGAAAAACGCCCTCACCTCGCCATTGATACGTTACTCGGCATCATGGCGCATAGCGCCCTTTCGCTCGGTCTGGTGGTTGTCAGCCTGATGTCCAACATTCGCGTCGACCTGATGGCTTACCTGTTTGGCGACCTGCTGGCGGTGACCCCTGACGATCTGATCGCCATCGGCATCGGCGTGGTGGTGGTTCTCGCGATCCTGTTCTGGCAATGGCGCAACCTGCTGGCGATGACGGTCAGCCCGGATCTGGCATTTGTCGACGGCGTGAAGCTCCAGCGGGTCAAGCTGCTGCTGATGCTGGTGACAGCCTTAACCATCGGGGTGGCAATGAAATTTGTCGGGGCGCTGATTATCACCTCCCTGCTGATCATTCCCGCCGCAACCGCGCGGCGTTTCGCCCGCACGCCGGAACAGATGGCGGGAGTCGCGGTGATCATCGGGATGATTGCAGTAACGGGCGGATTAACCTTTTCCGCGTTCTACGATACGCCAGCAGGCCCGTCGGTGGTGCTGTGTGCGGCGCTGCTATTTATTTTCAGTATGATGAAAAAGAGCGCGCAATAGGTGGTGTTTCCCTGGTGGCGCCCTGCTCACCAGGGCGATGACGCTGATGCCCTCGCAGCCCCTCTCCTTCAGGAGAGGGAACTGAACCTTACGGCATTGACGGAGGGGTAATCCCGAAGTGATCCCAGGCGCGCACCGTCGCCATGCGTCCACGCGGCGTGCGCTGCAAAAAGCCCTGCTGGATCAGATACGGCTCCAGCACATCCTCAATGGTCTCCCGCTCTTCGCCAATCGCCGCCGCCAGGTTATCCAGCCCAACCGGCCCGCCAAAGAACTTGTCCAGTACCGCCAGCAGCAGCTTACGGTCCATATAATCAAACCCTTCGGCATCAACGTTCAGCATATCCAGCGCCTGTGCGGCGATGTCGGCGGAAATTGAGCCATCGTGCTTCACCTCGGCAAAATCACGTACGCGGCGCAGCAGGCGGTTGGCAATACGCGGCGTGCCGCGTGAACGCTTCGCCACCTCAAATGCGCCTTCATCGCTCATCTCAAGCCCCATATAGCGCGCGCTACGGCTGACGATATGCTGCAGATCGGGCACCTGATAGAACTCCAGACGCTGCACAATACCAAAGCGGTCGCGCAGCGGCGAAGTCAATGAGCCGGCCCGGGTTGTGGCGCCAACCAGGGTAAACGGCGGCAGATCGATCTTGATTGAGCGCGCCGCCGGACCTTCACCAATCATGATATCCAGCTGATAATCTTCCATCGCCGGATACAGCACCTCTTCCACCACCGGCGACAGACGATGAATTTCATCGATGAATAACACGTCATGCGGCTCAAGGTTGGTCAGCATCGCCGCCAGATCGCCCGCTTTTTCCAGCACCGGCCCGGAGGTTGTCCGCAGATTGACGCCCATCTCGTTGGCCACGATATTCGCCAGCGTGGTTTTACCTAAGCCCGGCGGGCCGAAAATCAGCAGGTGATCGAGCGCATCACCGCGCAACTTCGCCGCCTGGATAAAAATCTCCATCTGCGAGCGCACCTGCGGCTGGCCAATGTACTCATCAAGCAGTTTGGGTC
>JAFACP010000430.1 GCA_023425455.1 Pseudomonadota bacterium
CGGCGTGAAGGAGTCAGGGTTGGGTCGCGAAGGTTCGGTGTTGGGACTGGAGGAGTTTCTGGAAGTCAAAACCCTGCATCTCGGGGGATTATAATCGTCAGGGCGGCATCTGCCGCCCCGCAGACCGGGTGGCTGGCAATGAAAACCTACACATTTGATTTTGACGAAATCGACACTCAGGAAGAGTTCTATCGCGAATTTAGACGGATATTTGATCTGCCGCGGGAGAGCGTCACCAATCTGGACTCGCTGTGGGATGTGGTGACAGGTAGCCAGCTGCCGTTACCGCTGGAGATTGAATTTATCCATCTACCTGAAAAGCTGCGCAGGCGTTTTGGCGCGCTGATTTTGCTGTTTGATGAGGCGGAAGAGGAGCTGGAAGGGCAGCTGCGATTTAACGCACGGCACTGACGGGCGGATAAAAAAAGCCCCTGAACAAACGTCAGGGGCAAGTCGTATGATGGGGTACGACGAGGGTTTATTTATACAGTTCCGCGGTAGCATGCCAGTGGTCGCCCTGGCTCAGTTCCGTGACGCGATAGCTGCTGGCGCCTGCTTTTTCCGCTTTAGCGGCTAATTCCTGACGGATATCCATGGGCGCACCCGCAACGGATGTCACCGAAATGCTACCCAGTGACTGCAGATTTTGTGCCTGTTCGGCGTTAACCTGCTGGACAGCAGCGCTCGCGCCAAAAGAGAGAACGGACGCTAAGCCAAGGGTTGCGATGATTAATTTCGTGTTCATAGTCTTTACTCCTGAATAGGGTTTGCTCAACGGCAGGAAGGGTTAAACCGCTTTTTTTATGCCTGGTGCCGTTGAGGGAATAACATCTTCAGATATCAGCAAATCTTATTTGTACAGTTCTGCAGTGGCATGCCAGTGGTCGCCGGAACGCGCTTCGATAACGCGATAAGAGGATGCACCCTGCTCATCCGCTTTCTTGTTCAGCATTTCATGCATGTCCATCGGTGATGTACCGACAGCACCTACGGAAACGGTGCCAATTGCCTGGCGGGATTGCGCCTGATCCGCATTGATGGAATCGGCGGCAAATGCACCGAAAGACAGGACGGACAGGATGCTCAGCGCTGCTACAGTTGTTTTGATTTTCATAATGTTTACCTCGTCGAATTTTTTATTGGGGTCTGTGTTTCGTGACCCTCATCACAAAATTAAGTATACACTAGTAACGCCAAGAATTAATACCATGCTAATTGTTTCACTAGTTGCTTCGTGTTAACCAGCATAATTTTTATAACCAAAGTGCATAAAAAAGGGCATTTTCTGGTCATGATGTTGCATCATGTCTAACAAAATCATATGGATATGGCATTTTGATTTTTTGTGCGATTTGTTGATTTAGCATTCACTGGATGAGCGAGAAAAGGCGATTAAAAGCACTATTTGACAAACTCAATAGCAACAGAAAGCAGGGGAAAACGAGGCGGGGGCAGAATTATCCCCGCAGCCAGATGCTGCGGGGGGGCGATTAGAGTTCCTGTTCGAACAGAACCAGAATCGCTTCGTAGAGGTCTTTCACAGAGAAGCCGTTGGCGGGCGTGGTAAAGATGGTGTCGTCACCGGCGATGGTGCCAAGAATACCTTCCGCTTTGCCCAGTGAATCCAGCAGACGGGCAATGAGCTGTGCAGCACCCGGGCTGGTATGAATGACGACAACAGCGTCGTTGTAGTCGATATCAAGTACCAGGTTCTTTAATGGACTGGAGGTGGTTGGGACGCCCAGTTCCGCTGGCAGACAATAGACCATTTCCATTTTGGCGTTACGCGTACGTACTGCGCCAAATTTGGTTAACATGCGGGAAACTTTCGATTGATTGATGTTATCGAAGCCTTGTTCCTGTAACGCCTGAACAATTTCTCCCTGAGAACTGAATTTCTCTTCTTTGAGTAGCGCTTTAAACGCCTTTACTAATTCTTCTTGCTTAGACGAGCTTCGCATAAGTCACCCGGAATATGACGATAGAAACACCATTATTATGCATGTGGATGAATTTTTATGCAAATTATCTACCGAAAGGTAGTCTGACATAATGTTATGAAAGGGCGTTATTTTATCAAAATTCGTTATCAGAAAACATGCCTGAGTCACGCCCTGCAAATAAGCTTAAAAGTAAATTAAATGTTATCAAAATGATGTTGTTTTGGTGGCGCGGCAGGGTGTATTGTAACCACCTCTTAATGCGTTGCTGCCCGGACCTGGCCGATGCCAGCGTCGGGAAAAGCGAGTGACCTCAAATTCTTTAGCTACGAAAATTGTAATTATTTACCTGCTGAATTATGGTCGCGGCAACGGATTTACAGATAATTAAGTTAACCATAATAAGGAGTTTAGGATGAAAGTCGCAGTCCTCGGCGCTGCTGGTGGTATCGGCCAGGCGCTTGCCCTACTACTGAAAACCCAACTGCCTTCAGGCTCAGAACTCTCCCTGTATGATATTGCTCCGGTTACCCCAGGTGTGGCGGTTGACCTGAGTCATATCCCGACGGCTGTGAAAATCAAAGGCTTCTCCGGTGAAGATGCGCGTCCGGCACTGCAGGGTGCGGACGTTGTGCTGATCTCTGCGGGTGTAGCGCGTAAGCCGGGTATGGATCGTTCAGATCTGTTTAACGTCAACGCAGGGATCGTGAAAAACCTGGTGCAGCAGATTGCTGATACCTGCCCGAAAGCGTGCGTAGGCATCATCACTAACCCGGTGAACACCACGGTTGCTATCGCCGCAGAAGTGCTGAAGAACGCTGGCGTTTACGACAAGAACAAACTGTTCGGCGTGACCACGCTGGATATTATCCGTTCCAACACCTTTGTGGCTGAGCTGAAAGGTAAGCAGCCTGCGGATGTTGAAGTACCGGTTATCGGCGGTCACTCAGGCGTAACGATCCTGCCTCTGCTGTCGCAGATCCCGGGCGTGAGCTTCACGGAACAGGAAGTGGCCGATCTGACTAAACGCATCCAGAACGCTGGCACCGAAGTGGTGGAAGCGAAGGCCGGTGGCGGCTCTGCAACCCTCTCTATGGGCCAGGCGGCAGCGCGTTTCGGTCTGTCTCTGGTTCGCGCCCTGCAGGGCGAAAAAGGCGTGGTGGAATGCGCCTATGTTGAAGGTGACGGCGAACATGCGCGTTTCTTCTCTCAGCCACTGCTGTTGGGTAAAAACGGTATTGAAGAGCGTCAGTCCATCGGTAAGCTGAGCGCGTTTGAACAACACGCGATGGAAGGCATGCTGGATACGCTGAAAAAAGATATCACCCTCGGCGAAGAGTTCGTTAACAAGTAATCGAACCGCGAGGCAAACAAAAACCGGAGCAGTTGCTCCGGTTTTTTATTGCGGCTATCAGTTGGTGGCAGGGTATTCCTGAACCGTAACCTGAATCGTCAGCTTTTTATCATTACGCATCACTTCGACAGGAATAATCGATCCGGGGCGGATTTCAGCAACCTGGTCCATGGTCTCTAGTGCCGAAACTGCCGGCGTGCCATTGACCGAGAGGATCACGTCATTTACCTGAATACCTGCATTGGCCGCAGGGCCGCCAGGTGCAACTTCGTTGACCACAATTCCCTGAATCTGGTCGATGCCGCCACCCTGTGCGTGCATAGGGGCGATTTCACGTCCGCCGATACCAATGTAGCCGCGTATTACCCGACCGTCGCGGATCAGCTTATCCATAATTTTCGTTGCCAGCTGGAACGGAATGGCAAAGCCGATACCTTCCGGCGTCTCGCCGTCATTGCTCTTATCAAAGGAGAGGGTGTTGATGCCCATAAGCTCCCCCAGCGAGTTCACCAGCGCGCCACCTGAATTACCGCGGTTAATTGAGGCATCGGTCTGCAGGAAGTTTTGTCTGCCGGATGGGTTCAGGCCGATACGCCCGGTCGCGCTGATGATCCCCTGGGTGATGGTTTGACCCAGGTTATAGGGGTTACCGATAGCCAGAACCACATCGCCAATATGCGGCGTGCGTTTACGGTTAATCGGAATAACCGGCAGGCCACCCGTGGCATTGATTTTGAGCACTGCCAGATCGGTCAGACTGTCTGAACCCACAAGTAGCGCCTCAAACACACGACCATCCTGCAGGGCGACGATGATTTGGTCCGCATCGTTGATCACGTGTTTATTGGTAATGATGTAACCGCGCTCGTCCATAATGACGCCGGAGCCGAGGGTGCGGATCTCCAGCTGATTGTGTGAGGAACTGTTGATGCCGCGGTTATAGACGTTCACCACGGCCGGAGCGGCACGGCGAACCGCCTGGTTGTAGGTGGCAGGCGTTTCATCGGTGCTGTCAAACTGCGGCGTCGTCAGCTTGTTGAACTGACGTAAAGAGGGCATAGCCAGCAATAACAGGCCGCCAACAATTAAGCCGATAGTCATCGAACGAAGGAGCTTTAAAAGCATGATGCGCGTGTCAGTAAATAAGGAACGGTTTGCAGCATAGCACGAGTTATCCGGACATCACACGCAACGGCGATGTCCGGACCCGGAAATGGCTAGCGTAATAAAATGTAGATAGTGTCGTTACCGCGAACTATCTGCAGGGCAATCACCGCCGGTTTGCTCTCCAGCACTTTGCGCATCTCGGCGATCGATTGCACGCGACTCCGGTTCACGCCGATGATCACATCTTCCGGATGCAGTCCGGCCTGTGCCGCAGGGCTGCTCTTTTCGACGGTATCAATGGTGATGCCTTTCGCGCCGTCTTTAAGCTGTCCGTCGCTCAGCGTCGCGCCCTGTAGTGCCGGGGCAATCTGTTCGGCACTGGCTGATGACGAGGTGCTTTTATCCAGCGTGACCTCAACGTTAAGCGGTTTCCCGTCGCGAATCAGGCCTAACTTCACTTTGGCACCCGGCTCCGTGGTCGCTATCCGCGAACGCAGTTCCGCAAAGCTGTTTAATGGCTTACCGTTGAGACTCACAATGACATCGCCGGATTTGACACCCGCTTTCGCCGAACCGGAATTCGCCAGCACTTCGCTGACAAAGGCGCCACGTTGGACGTTGATGTTGAACGCTTTAGCGATGTCAGCGCTCATCTCCATTCCTTTAATACCCAGCAGGCCCCGTTTCACTTCACCAAACTGAATTAACTGCTGCGCCAGGGTCTGCGCCATGTTGCTGGGAATGGCAAAGCCAATGCCGACGCTGCCGCCCCCGGGGGCGAGGATCGCGGTGTTAATGCCAATCAGTTCGCCATTCAAATTGAGTAGTGCACCACCGGAGTTGCCGCGGTTGATTGAGGCATCGGTCTGGATGAAGTTTTCCAGACCTTCCAGGTTCAGACCACTGCGTCCCAGGGCGGAGATAATCCCGGATGTTGCGGTCTGGCCTAAACCAAACGGGTTGCCGACGGCGACGGCGAAATCACCAACGCGCAGTTTATCGGAGTCAGCAATGGCTATCTGGGTCAGGTGATCGGGATTTTGCACCTGCAGCAGCGCAATATCGCTCTGGTCGTCGCCGCCAATCAGTTTGGCGTCAAACTCCCGACCATCGTTTAACTGTATGCTGATTTTATCCGCCTGGCTGATCACGTGGTTATTGGTCAGTATGTAACCTTTAGCGGCGTCAATAATCACCCCAGAGCCCTGCCCTTCAAAAGGCTGAACCTGTTGATCGGGGGTGTCGTCACCAAAATACTTTTTCAGTTCTTCCGGCACGCGCTGGCTTTGTCGCGCCGTTCCCTCTACCTTCACGCTCACGACGGCTGGCAGCACTTTCTCGAGCATTGGCGCGAGGCTTGGAATTGCTGCCTGTCCCGGAACCTGCGAGGGCAGCGCGGCGGCGGCAGGAAAGGATGCCGGGAGAGATAACCCGACACTTAACGCTAAGGCGCTCAACAGCTGGTTTTTTTTCTTCATCTGTGCTGACTCTCTTAACCAGGAATGAAAGAGAAACGGTCCCAAAAACATGTTGATGTTATTGAATTTTAACCTGCTGAACAATGAGATGGTTGACTAAATAATAGCTGGGGTCGGGAAGAAAAGACGGACGCAGGAGATGCGTCCGTAAAATATATTCAGGTTGTGCGATTAATCGCGTTTTGCGCCACCGCGCAGCAGGCCGGACGCGCCATCAGAATAGTCGCGAGGCATCTGCACCGGTGCCTGATCGTTGCTGGCTTCGGAGTCGGCCAGACGGTTGCGGAAGGGATTACTTTCCGCTGACATTTCCGGCAGCAGGCTGCTGGAGCTTTTCGCCATATGTTGATACAGCTGACGATAGTCATGCGCCATGTTGTCCAGCAGCTCGGCGCTACGGGCAAAGTGGCTGACCAGCTCTTCACGATACTCTTCCAGTTCAGCTTTGTTTTTTTCCAGTTCGTACTGCATGGACTGCTGCTGACGTAATTTACGATTACCGAAACGCATGGCCACAGCACCAATGACGATGCCAACGACTAAACCGATTAGCGCATATTCCCAGGTCATGAACTTCTCCCGTTGTCTTGTGATTCCGTAGGGTGTTGGCTCGGCTCCTGCCTGTGCCTGATAGTGCCACTATAACCGCTATTTCTGCAGAAGTGGAATCCTGACGTATCATCGCGTAGTGTAGAACGGCCTTTTTTTCACCAGTCGCGCATTCTGGTGAGTATTAACCGAAGGAATAACAACAATATTATGCAAAGCCTTTCCCCCTCGTCGCGATACCAGCAGGCCCTGAATGCGGGCTCACATCAGCCGGATGACGTTCAGCGTGAAGCCGTTACCCGTCTGGATACGATCTACCAGGCGCTGACGACGCAGCCGACGGATGCGGCGCAAAGCGGCGGGTTGAAGGCCGCATTTGGCCGCTTGTTAGGCAAAAAAGAGCAGAAGGCCAACGCGCCGGTTCGCGGCCTGTATATGTGGGGAGGGGTTGGTCGCGGCAAAACCTGGCTGATGGATATGTTCTACCAGAGCGTGCCGGGCTCCCGGAAACAGCGTCTTCATTTTCACCGCTTTATGTTGCGGGTACATGAGGAGCTGACGGCGTTGCAGGGCGAGAGCGATCCG